>JAGWQN010000073.1 GCA_028869995.1 Rhodospirillales bacterium | reverse complement strand
CTGGGGCGGGTGCTGAAGCTGCCGCGGGCGGAGGTGCGCCAGGCGCTGATCCTCGCGGGTGGGGCGGCGGGTATCGCGGGGGCGTTCAACACGCCGATCGCGGGGGTGGTGTTCGCGATCGAGGAACTGGGCCATGGCGTGCGCAGCCGCACGCTGGGCTCCACGCTCTACGCCGTGGTGCTGGGCGGCATCGCGACGGTGGGGATCGCCGGCAACTACACGTATTTCGGCACCACGGACGCGGCGCTGGGCTGGGGTGCGGGGTGGTGGCTCGGGGTGCCGCTTGCGGGCGTCGTGGGCGGGCTGGCGGGCGGGCTGTTCGCGCGGCTATTGGTGGAGGGGGTGCGGATCTGGCCGAAGCCGCTGCGGCAGCTGGCGGTGCGCAACCCGGTGATATTCGCGGCGTTCTGCGGGCTGGTGCTGGCGCTGGTGGGGGTGGCAACGAACGGCACGGCGCTGGGCAGCGGCTATGATCCGGCGAAGGCGCTGGTGGAGCAGGCCGCGGGCGCGCCCTCCTCCGTGGTGCTGTTCACGGTCACCAAGTTCATCGCCACCACCGCGTCCTATCTGAGCGGCATGCCGGGCGGGATCTTCGCACCGTCGCTCGCGGTGGGCAGCGGGCTCGGGGCGGCGCTGGCGCCGCTGGTGCCATCGGCGGGGGCCGGGGCGTTGGTGCTGCTGGGCATGGTTTCCTATTTCTCGGGCGTGGTGCAGGCACCGCTGACGGCGACCGTGATCGTGATGGAGATGACGAACAACCAGGGGCTGACCGTGCCGCTGATGGCCGCCGCCCTGATCGCGATGCAGACCTCGCGCTTCGTCTGCCGCAAGCCGCTCTATGGGACGCTGTCCAAGCGCTTCCATTGAGGGAGCCGCGCGCCGGAGGGCGCTGACAGCAGGGGCAAAAGCGACTATCTGCGGCGCATGACCGATACCCCCATCGATCGCATCCGCAATTTCGCGATCATCGCGCATATCGACCATGGGAAATCCACGCTCGCCGACCGGCTGATCCAGGTCACGGGCGGGCTTTCCGAGCGCGAGATGACCAACCAGGTGCTCGACAGCATGGAGTTGGAGCGCGAGCGGGGCATCACCATCAAGGCGCAGACGGTGCGGCTGGCATGGAAGGCCAGGGACGGGAAGGACTACGTCCTGAACCTGATGGACACGCCCGGGCATGTCGATTTCGCCTATGAGGTGAGCCGGAGTCTCGCGGCGTGCGAGGGGTCGCTGCTGGTGGTGGATGCGAGCCAGGGCGTGGAGGCGCAGACGCTGGCGAACGTCTACCAGGCGATCGAGGCGAACCACGAGATCGTTCCGGTTCTGAACAAGATCGACCTGCCGGCGGCGGAGCCCGCGCGGGTGCGCCAGCAGATCGAGGACGTGATCGGGCTCGACGCCTCCGACGCGGTCGAGATCTCGGCCAAGACCGGGCTCAACATCGAGGGCGTGCTGGAGGCGCTGGTCGAGCGGCTGCCGCCGCCCAAGGGCGACGCGCAGGCGCCGCTGCGCGCGCTGCTGGTCGACTCCTGGTACGATCCCTATCTCGGCGTCGTCATCCTGGTGCGGGTCAAGGACGGGCGGCTGCAGAAGGGGATGCGGCTGCGGATGATGTCCACCGGTGCCGTGCACATGCTCGAGCAGGTGGGCGTGTTCACGCCCAAGCTGGTGGCGGTGGACGATCTCGGGCCGGGGGAGATGGGCTATATCACCGCGGCGATCAAGACCGTCGCCGATTGTTCCGTGGGCGACACGATCACCGACGACCGCCGGCCGGCGACCGAGCCGCTGCCGGGCTTCAAGCCCTCGGTGCCGGTGGTGTGGTGCGGGCTGTATCCCACCGACGCGGACGATTTCGAGAAGCTGCGCGACAGCCTGGCGAAGCTGCGTCTCAACGACGCGAGCTTCCATTACGAGGCCGAGACATCCGCGGCACTCGGGTTCGGCTTTCGCTGCGGCTTCCTCGGGCTGCTGCATCTCGAGATCATCCAGGAGCGACTGTCGCGCGAGTTCGATCTCGACCTGATCGCGACGGCGCCCTCGGTGGTCTACCGGGTGCATGGGACGCGCGGCGATGTCTCGGAGCTGCACAACCCGGCCGACATGCCCGACCCGTCGCTCATCGAGCATATCGAGGAGCCCTGGATCCGCGCGACCATCCTGGTGCCGGACGAGCATCTCGGCGCGGTGTTGACATTGTGCAACGAAAGGCGGGGCCAGCAGGTGGACCTCACCTATGTCGGAAACCGGGCGATGGCAGTCTACCGGCTGCCGCTCAACGAGGTGGTGTTCGACTTCTACGACCGGCTGAAATCGGTGACGCGCGGCTATGCCAGCTTCGACTACCAGATGGACGGGTATGCCGAGAGCGACCTGGTGCGGATCTCGATCCTGGTGAACGGCGATCCGGTGGACGCGCTGGCCTTCATCGCCCACCGCAGCGCGGCCGAGAAGCGCGGGCGGGCGATCTGCGAGCGGCTGAAGGAACTGATCCCCAAGCAGCTCTTCAAGATCGCGATCCAGGCGGCGATCGGCGGGCGGGTGATCGCGCGCGAGACGATCGGGGCGCTGGCGAAGGACGTGACGGCCAAATGCTACGGCGGCGACATCACCCGCAAGCGGAAGCTGCTGGAGAAGCAGAAAGAGGGCAAGAAGCGGATGCGCCAGTTCGGCAAGGTCGAGATTCCGCAGAGCGCCTTCCTCGCCGCGCTCAAGATGGACGCGTAACGGCGTCTGCGCTATGCGGTGCGCGCGCCGGAGGGATGGCCGAGCGGCTTAAGGCGCACGCTTGGAAAGCGTGTGTACGTGAACAGCGTACCGTGGGTTCGAATCCCACTCCCTCCGCCACAGATTTGATCTATCGGTTTGAAATATTTGATGATTTAGCGCGGCTTCCGCCTGAGGCCCACAAAGATACCTGCACGCCATTTTCCGGCGCCCGACGAACCGGAACGCCCCAAGGCGGACGGGCAGCGGAACTTCAAATGCAATGCACGGGCGCGTCGTCGTGGGACCACCGAGTGGCGACGCAATCGTCTCCGTCATCGGCTGGTTGGTTTCGCTCGGAGTTGGTCGATTGACGTGATTGCTTCCTATCCCTGGCACGTCGGTCGCGGTGCGCATCGCGCGAGGCTCGCGCAGGCAAAAGAGGCATGGGTTGTCAAACGGCGCGCGGGCAAAGCGATCGTAACGCCGCCGTCCAACCGCAACCTCGGCGGCCAACTCTACGAGCGTCCTCTCTCCCTCCGGGCGTCGCGCAGCGCACACCATCGTCGGCCGCGCTCCCCGTCGGTACCCGCGGGCCACCACTCCTCTACGGATGCCTCGATCCGGCGCCAGCGCAAATCTGGGTCGATCGAGACATCCGAACGGACCCGATCCACCGTTCATCCGACGGCCAGAGATATGCGCTCTCGTGATTGCCGTATTTGCCGAAAGCGTCTTCGTGGGCCGCGCGTCCACTCCGGCTTGGATCGTGATCTTCCCGTCAGACGGAGGTTCTGGCCGGCTGGCGTCGGTCCAGCCGGTCGCGGAACTGGAACCAAGTCCCTACGACCGGCATGAACCACGGCGTGCCGTCGTAAAGCGCGGGGTGTGGTGGCAAGCCATCATCATAGGCGCACACGGGTTCACGCGCATCGGCAAGGATCTTCTCGGCGAGCGCATGGCCGAGATAGGTCATCATGACCACGCCGCTACCGTTGCAGCCGGTGACAAAAAAGCGCCCCTCACCTCCTCCGATATGCGGCAGGTGGTCGAACGTCATCGCCACCCGCCCACCCCAGCTATGGGTGATCCGCCGCCCGGCAAGCTGCGGGAAGCGTGCGATCATGCTGCGGTAAAGCAGCTCCGCAGTATGACGTTCGCCGGCCGGGAAGAACGTGGCACGGCTTCCGAACAGCAGTCGCCTGCCGTCGGGCGAGAGCCGGTAATGGCTGATGACGCGGCACGTCTCCGAGATCGCGCGGTCCGTGGGCAGCAGCGACTTGGCTAGCTCTTCGGGCAGTTCCTCGGTCGCGATCATGTGCGTCACCACCGGAATGACGCCTCGGCGCAGATCGCCCGCCACGCCGCGCGCGTAGCTGCCGACATAGGCATTCGTGGCGAATACGACACGATCGGCGATGAGGTTGCCGCGCGAGGTCTCGACCGCGTAGGCGCCGCCGGCGCGACGGACCTGGCGAACAGGTGTCTCCCCGTGACAGCGCGCGCCGGCGCGGCGCGCCGCGGCAAGGAGGCCGCCGTAATACTCCGCGGGCTGGAGATGCCCGGCGCGGCCGATCGAGACGCCACCGTGGTAGAAATCGCTGCCGATTTCGCGCCGGCACTCCGCGCGCGAGAGCATACGCACATCGGCGTCGGCATAACGGTTGAGGTCCTCGATGCGGCTCATCCATCCCTGCTCGTGCTGCGGCACCCAGAGCCCGTTGATCCGGCCAGTCCGATGGTAGCCGCAGCGGATCTGATGGCGGCTGAGCAGTTCCTCGAACAACGTGAAACCGGCGGCGGCATCGCGCAGGAGCGCTGCCTTGCGGGTCTTGGGCAGAGGCTTGCGCGTCGGCGACTTGCCGACGTTGACGCCGCCCGAAACCTGGCCGCCCGAACGCGTGCTGGCACCGAAGCCGAGCGCCGCCGCGTCCAGCACCAACACCTCCTCGCCCGCCTCCGCAAGGCGTAGCGCGCAGGAAATGCCGGCGTAACCGGCGCCGACGACGAGCGTGCCGACGCGGCGCGGTAGCTCCGCAGGTGGCTCCGCCGGCGGGCTAAAGCCCGTCCACCACCAGGGTGTGGACGAGAAATTGTCCGAAAAGATCGACGTGTCGGCCATGGTTTTCAACCTCTCACGGCAGGGACGGAAGTGCAGCCGCCCGGCGGGTCCACGAAGCGAACGCCTCACGAATAACCTCGCTGGCGTCACGTTCCGGTGGTGCGCCGCGCACGGCATCGAACAGCATCGCTTTGACGAAAGAACGACGGCTCGGCGGCAGGTCCGCCAGCACTTCGTGCATTGCGGCATAGGCTGCGGCATGCCATCGCGTTTCGTGCGCCGTGCGGGCTGCACCAGGCGCAAAGCCGGTGCGCTCCGGTCTCGCCGTGCGCAGACGTGCCGTCTCAGCGGCGTCGATCGCGCCGCCCGCAATGGCGACGCCGTAGCTGCGCCGCGCCGCCTCGGTGCTGACCAGCCCCGCGCGCACATCGCGCAGCACCGCCTCCGGTGCTCGACGGAAGGGGTCGCCACGCCCGCCACCACCAGGCGAAATGACGCGCAAGACATCGCCCGGTGCGAGGCGCAGCGCGTCTGTGTTGCGTAGGTCGCGTTCGTTGGCGGCGCCCGGATTGAGCGTGAAACTTCCAACACTCCCAGGGTCGCCACCGAGCACACCCCAGGGCTGGAAGACACTGCGGTCGCGGTTGCGCGCGGTGACAAACGCATCGGGGGCGGTGGCGCAGAACTCCACGACCTGGGCCATGCCGCCGCGATGGACCCCGGCGCCGCCGGTATCCGGCATGAGGCCGTACCGCAGGATGCGGACCGGCGCCTCGGATTCCGTGATCTCGACGGGACTGTTCTTGAGATAGGCCGCATCCGCACCCGCGCCGTCGGTGCCGTCACGATGCGGCATGCCACCGCCGCCACCCACGATGGGGGCCACCGCCGTGATGGTGCGTCGTCCCGTGCGCGGATGCTCGGCGGCGACGTTGATGATGGACGTAGCGCCGGCAGGCGCGGCCGGCAGGCGCTCGGGCGCTGCCGCGGCGAAGGCTCCGAAGATGAGGCTGCGCAACCGCCCGCACGTCAGGCTGCGCATACCCACCGCCGCCGGGAAGCTCGGGTTCAGTACACTGCCCGGCGGCGCGATGCAGGTGAACGGGCGGATCGTGCCGTAGTTGAGTGTGATGCCCGGATGCAGCGCCGAGAGCACATAGTAAACGCCCACCAACATCAGCGAGTGGCGTGGATGCCCACCGGTCGGCACATTGAGCGAAGCGAGCGTCTGCGGGTCCGAGCCGGTGAAGTCGAGCTCCGCGGCATCACGTGCGATACGCAACGTCAGACAGAGGCGGAGCGGATTGCCGCCTGCCGCGTCTTCGTCGCAATACTCGGTGAAGCGGTATTCCCCGTCCGGGACACTTGCGAGCACGGCACGTGCCTGCCCCTCCGCGTAGTCGAGGAGGTCCGCGAGCCCATCGGTGACGGTGCGCACGCCGAAGCGGCGCACGAGTTCCTGGATGCGCCGCTCGCCCGTATTGACGGCGGCCACCTGTGCCTTGAGGTCACCCCAGTTCTGTTCCGGAATCCGCACATTCGCCAGCAGCACACGCAGCAGCCCCTCGTCGAGCACGCCTTCGCGATAGAGCTTCGCGGGGGGGACACGGATACCCTCCTGGTGAACATCCGTCAGCGTGCGCGAGATGCTCGCTGGCACCGCGCCGCCGACATCGACGTTGTGGATGTGTCCGCCGGCGAAGGCGATAATCTCGTCTTCGTGGAAGACAGGCTTCCACATGACGATGTCCGGCGAATGAGTCGCGAGGAAGCCCGAATAAGGGTCGTTTGTGATCGCGATATCGCCAGGACGGTAGCCTCCCGGCACAAGCGCGATGGCTGCCTCGTAATCGAGTGCCGGATACCAGGTGGCGCCGAGGTCGATGGGCACGGCGCAGGGCTTGCCGTGCGCGTCCAGCAGCTGGATCGTAAAGTCTTCCGTTTCTTTCACGAAGGTCGAGTGTGCGGTTCGGTAGAGCGTGGTCGCCATGCTCTCCGCGGCAGCACGGACGTGGTTGCGCAGAACCTGCAGGGTGACGGGATCGGTGCGCATCACGGGCGCTCCATGTCGATGTTGCCGAGCTCGTCGATCATGGCCATCCAGCCGGGCGGCACCAAAACCGTGCAATCCGGCTGCACCACAATGGCAGGGCCCGCGAACTGCGCGCCGGGGTCGAGATCCGTGCGCGAGAGCAGGGTTGCCTGGCGCGTCTGACCGCCCAGGCGAATCGGTGTCTGGCCCAGCGTCCTCGGTGCGTGGGGGCGCCCGGCCCGGCGTGGCAGCGTGAGCGGCGGCGCGGGGCGCGCGGCAAAGACCCGCAGGCTCACCACTTGCAACGGGGCGCCTGGTTCCGCATGGCCGAACTGGCGTTCGTGCTCGGCATGAAATGTCGCTGCGAGCGACTCCAGGTCCGTGTCCTCGTCGAAGGGCACAGCGATCTCGAAGGATTGCCCGCGATAGCGCAGATCGGCCGCACGACGGATCTCGGTTTCACCCGCCCCCGCCATCGCGGTGACGGTCTCAACGGCCTCGACGCTGAGCTCATCCAGGGTCTTCAGCATCAGAGACCAGGACTCATCTTCCAGGGGCAACAGCACCGTGCGCATCGCGTCGCGGCGGATGGCGGCCGTGAGCGCGCCGAGTGCGCAGAGCGTGCCGGGCGAGGCAGGCACGAGCACGCGGCGCATGCCCGCGGTCTCCGCCAGCTGCGCCGCGAGCATCGGTCCGGCGCCTCCGAACGGAATCAGTGTCAGTTCGCTCGCGTGTGCACCCGCGCGGGCGAGTAATTGTTCGATGGGGATCAGCATGCCGCTGATGGCGACATCGAGAACGCCTTCCGCCAGGGCCGCGAGCGGAAGGCCAAGGCGCTCGGCGATCGGCCGTGCCGCCTGCTCGGCCAATGCCGGTTGCGGCGCGATCGCGCCGAAGCCAAGCTTGCCGTGGCCGAGAATGCCGCAGAGGAGGGCAGCATCCGTTACGGTAAACGCCTCGCCACCTCGACCAAAGCAAGCTGGGCCAGGAGTGGAACCGGCACTCTGCGGTCCGACCTGCAAGACGCCCTGTCCGTCGATCCACGCGATCGAGCCGCCGCCCTGGCCGGAGGAGGCGACGGCCACCGTCGTGGTCGCCAACGGATAGAGGCCAATCTCGATTCCTGCCGTATAGGATGGTGCGCCGTCGCGCAGCAGCGCCACATCTGCGCTCGTACCGCCCATGTCGAGTGTCAGTGCAGCGTGGACACCCGCCGTGCGCGCGACAACACCGGCACCGACCACACCGGAAGCCGTACCGGAAAGCAGCATGCCGACACAATCCCGCCGGCCTTGCGCCGCGCTCATGGTACCGCCGGCTGAGGTGGTCAGCAGGAGAGGCGCCGCAATGCCCGCCTCCTTCAGCTCGCTCTCGACACGCTCGAGATAGGCTGCGATGCGCGGATGCACATAGGCATTCAGCACCGCGGTGCTGGTGCGCTCGTATTCGCGGATCGCCGGCCAGACGCCGCTGGCGCAGAACACGGCAAGCGTCGGGTCGATCGAGGTGATCATCGCCGCGACGTCGCGTTCGTGCGCCGGATTGCGCCAAGCGTGGAGGAAGGAGATGACGATGCCGACGCACCCCGCCGCACGCGCCGCGGCAACGGCTTGCGCAACGTCGCGTGCCTCCGGAACCAGCAGCGTCTCGCCTTCCGCCGACATGCGCTCGTGAACGCCGAAAACATGCTCGCGCGGAACGAGCGGCGGCGGACGTTCGCAGAAGAGGCTGTAGGGGTTCGGCATCCGCAGTCGCGCCAGCTCGAGGATGTCTGTGAAGCCGGCCGTGGTGAAAAGCGCGACGGTTGCCCCGCGACGCTGGATGATGGTGTTCACGCCGATCGTGGTGCCATGGACAAAGCGCTCGACCGAATCAGCATCGATCCCCTCGCCGGCCAGTCGGCGCAACCCCTCGCCCACGTCCTTGCCGGGATCGTCGGGCGTGGTCAGCACCTTGAGCGTGACGAGCCGGCCGCTTTCGGATTCCAGTGCGACGAAATCCGCGAAGGTCCCGCCGATATCGGCACCGATCGTCCACGTCATATGATTCCCTTGTGTCTTCGTAACATCATTCGCAACCGTGGATGGTCGGCGCATCCGACGCCAGGTCCACCGTCTCGCATGCCTCCACGCGGCTCAGCTCTGCCTCGTCGCGATGGCAGAGAATCATTCCGCCCTTAGACAGATGCCGCAGCGGTGGCGTGGCACGGTCGCACACGCCCTCGATGCGCAGCGCGCAGCGGCGGAAAAAGGCACAGGGTCGCACCCCGTCGTCGAGCGAAGGCTCGCCGGACGCCTCTCGCAGATGCACGGAACCCACCTCGTCGAGCCAGCCCGGGCGGAGTTGGGGCACGGAGGAGAGCAGCAGGTCCGTATAGGGATGGCGGGGCAATTGCCGCAACGCGGCCCGCGAACCGAGCTCCACCCGCTGGCCCGCATAGAGGATCATGATGTCATCGCAAATCGCGCGCACGGTTGAAAGATCATGGCTGATGAACATCATCGCCAGCCCGAGTTCGCGGCGCAGCTCTGCCAGAAGGTCCAGAACCGCGGCGCCGACCACCGTATCCAGTGCCGACGTCACCTCGTCGCACAGCAACAGCCGCGGCTCCGCGGCGAGGGCACGCGCGAGGTTGATCCGCTGCTTCTGGCCGCCGGATAGCTCGTCGGGGAAGCGGTCGGCGACGGCACGGGGCAGGCGGACCATGTCCAGCAACTCTGCGACGCGGCGGCGGGCCGTGATGCCCCGCATGCCGTGATAGAAGCGCAACGGCCGTGCGAGGATCGGTCCGATGCGCCGGGCCGGGTTGAGTGCCGTGTCTGCCGACTGGAACACGATCTGCACGGCGCGCAGGTGATCGCGTGTCCGCTCCTCGACGCGGGCCGGCAGCGACTGGCCATCAAGCAGCACCTGCCCGCTGGCCTGGGGCAACAGGCCAGCGACCACACGCGCGAGCGTGCTCTTGCCGCAGCCGGACTCGCCGATGACGCCGAGCACACGTCCGGGAGCGATGGTGAAGCTGACACCATGGAGCACGGGGATAAGAGCCCGTCTGTGGCCATAGCCGGCGGTTAGGTTCGTGACCTCTAGAAGTGGTGGCATCGGCGGATCGGTCGTCTCCGGCACGCCGCGAGGTGCTGCGGCGGCAAGAAGGCTACGCGTGTACGGATGTTGCGCATCATCAAGGATGGTGCCGGTGGTTCCCGTCTCCTGGGCCGCACCGTCGTGCATCACCACGATGCGGTCGGCGATCTGCGCCACCACCGCGAGATCGTGGGAGATGTAGAGCGCCGTCGTACGAAGATCGCGCACGACACGCTTGAACGCGCGCAAGACCTCCACCTGGGTGGTTACGTCGAGCGCCGTGCTGGGTTCGTCGAGCACGACCAACTCAGGGTCCGTGATCAGTGCCATCGCCGCCATGACGCGCTGCAATTGTCCGCCCGAGACCTGGTGCGGATAGCGCTCGCCGATACGAACGGGATCGGGTAAGGCGAGCGCGCGAAACAGCTCGCGTGCTTTTTCCTCCGCCTCGCGGCGGGGCATCAGCCTATGGATCAGAGCGGGTTCAATGACCTGGCTCAGAAGACGTTGCGCCGGGTTGAATGCGGCGGCAGCACTCTGCGCAATATAGCTCACGTTGGCCCCGCGGAAATCCGCGAGCTGCGAGCGCCGCAGCGCGAGCACATCTGTCGTTCCTACGCGCACGCATCCGCCCGCGATGCGGCAGCCGGGACGCGCATAGCCCAGCAGCGAGAGCCCCGCTGTGGTCTTCCCCGAACCGGACTCGCCGATCAACGCGAGCACTTCGCCGCGTGCAATGCCGAAGCTGAGGTCGCGCACGATGGGCGTGGGCGTGCCAGCTGGGCCCTGAGCGGTGACGAGAAGGTCCGTCACCTCGACGTGCCAGTGGGACCCGCTCACACCCGCGTCATGCGCCACGGTGGCGGCTCCCGCGACCGGGCAGGTTGTCGATCAGCAGGTTCACCGAGACAGTCAGGATCGCGATCGCGACGGCCGGTACAATTACAGCGGGCGCACCAGCGGAAAGCCCCTCGATGTTTTCGCGCACCATTCCGCCCCAATCCGAATAGGGTGGTTGGATGCCAAGGCCAAGAAAGCTGAGGCTGCTCAGGAGCAGCACGATGAAGACGAAGCGCAGGCCGAAATCCGTCAGGACCGGCATCACCATGTTGGGCAGGATCTCGCCCAGCATGATGGCAAGTCCACCTTCGCCTCGCGCCCGCGCTGCCTTGACAAAATCCGTCGCGGAGAGGTCGACCGCGACCGAACGCGCAATACGGTAGCTGCCCGGCGTGTAGATCACCGCCGCCGTGAGGACGAGGACCGTGATCGAGGAGCCGAGCGCGGCGACGACGACCAGGCTGAAGATCAACGTCGGCAGCGAAATGAGCGTGTCCATCGCGCGGCTCAGCACGGCATCGAGCGTGCGACCGCGCACGGCCGCCAGCATCCCGAGCAACGTGCCGGTGCCGGAAGCGAGCAGCGTCGCGGGCAACGCGACGCCGATGGTAAAGCGGGCGCCGTAGAGCACACGGCTCAGCATGTCTCGCCCCAAATAATCGGTTCCGAGCGGGAATGCGGCGCTCATCGGCGCAAAGATGTTGCGCGAGACAATGGTACCCTCCGCGTGTGGCGCGAGCACGGGACCGAACACGGCGAGAGCGAAGCACGCGACGACCACCGTCCCGGCGGCAAGGGCCACCGGAGAGGGCCGCGCGCGCCGGCGCCCGCGGGGCGTGTCGTGGTTCATGCCCGCCCTCTCACCGGTGACGCAGCCGTGGGTTGGCGAGGAGCGCGATGATGTCTGCGACCAGCACCAGCAGCAGATAAGCGGTACAGAAAATCATCGCGCAGGCCTGCACGAGCGGCATGTCGCGGGTGCTGACAGCATCGACCATCAGCTTGGCGAGACCCGGGTAGCTGAACACGGTCTCGACGATGACAACGCCCCCGAGGAGAAAGGAGAGGCTGAGCGCCACCGCGTTGGCGACCGGTCCCAACGCGTTGGGCAACGCATGGCGCAGTACCAGCCGAACCGGTCGCACGCCCTTCAGCACCGCCATCTCGACATAGGAGGAGGAGAGCGTGTTCACCAGCGCCGCGCGCGTCATCCGCGCCATTTGCGCGAAGATGGCGAGAGAGAGGGTCGCGACCGGGAGCGCATAGGCCCGCAGCAACTCGGCGAAGCTCGCGCCGCGCATCACCAGCGACAGCGCCGGCAGCCAGCGCAGGCGCACGGCGAAGATCAGCACGGCGACCGTCGCGAAGAGAAACTCCGGCACGGAAACCGTCGCGATGGTCAGCATGTTAACGACGCGATCATAGGCCGTGCCGCGCCAGATCGCGGCCGTGATGCCGACCGTAAGGGCCAGCGGCACCGTTACCACCGTGGTGAACAAGGCGAGCCAGAGCGAGTTGACCAGCCGCCGCCCGACCAACGTCGCAATGCTCATGCCATTGACCAGCGAGTGTCCGGCATTTCCATGCAACAAGCCCCAAAGCCAGTGCAGGTAGCGCAACCAGGCGGGTTCGTTGAGGTGCAATGCCGCGCGCAGGCCAGCCAATGCCTGCGGCGTAGCCCCCTGCCCGAGGATCATCTGCGCCACGTCCCCGGGCAGCATCTCGGTGCCGGCGAAGACCAGCACCGAGACGGCGAACAGCAACAGCAGGCTGACCGCGATGCGCCTGAGCACCAGGACGGCCAATGGCGGGGCGGCGAAGCGCCGCCGCCCTGCAGCGAGTAGCGCGATGGCGTCAGCCATCCACCCAGACATTCTGGGCGAAGTTGAAGCCCATCAGGTCGCCCGTCGGGATCGGGTAGAAGCCCTTCACCCGCGTCGAGTAGGCATCGAGGTCGCTGATAAAGACGGGAATGCCGATGCCAGCGTCATCCCGGATGAGCTTCTGCATCTCGGCATACATCTGCTTGCGCTTCGCAAGATCCGTCTCCGCACGCGAGGCGATAAGCAGTTTATCGAATGTCGGGTTCTTGAAGTGACTCTCGTTCCACGGCGCCGTGGACTGGAAGAACAGCGTCAGCAGGATGTTGGCCGTCGGGCGTGGGTTGATGTTGCCATAGGTGAAGGGCGCCTTGAGCCAGTAGTTGGACCAGTAGCCGTTCGCCGGTACGCGGTCGATCTGGATATCGAAGCCGATCTTGCGAGCCGTGTCCTGGAGAATCACCGCCATATCCGGAGAGCCGGTGGCCGCGACCGAGCTCACAAGTCGTACCTTGCTGCCGAGCATACCCGCCTTCTTGAGATGAAACTTGGCTTTTTCCAGATCGAGGGGGCGCTGCGGCAGGCTCGCGTCGTAATAGGGGTTGGAAGGCGCGATCGGCTGATCGTTGCCGATGGTGGCGTAGCCGAGGAAGACGCTATCGCGGATGCGTTCGCGGTCCTGCAGATACTTCATCGCCAGGACGAAGTCCGGATTGCCGGTCATGGGCGCATCAAGGTGCATGATGAGATCGGTATAGTTGCCGGCTGCGGTGTTCAGCACCGCAAACCCTTTGGCAGCCTTGATCTGGCGCGTGGCGAGGGGCGTGATGCCGCTGGCGATGTCGATGTCGCCAGAGAGCAGTGCATTGGCGCGCGCGGCGTTGTCGGTAATGCCGAAGAACGTCACCTCGTCCAGGTACGGCTTGCCGTGGTGGAAATAATTGGGGTTTCGCACCGCGATCGAGCGGACACCGGGATTGAACTCCTTGACCACGAACGGTCCGGTGCCAATGCCCTTCGAGAAGTCCTTCGTGCCGTCCTTGACGATCACCATCTGGTAGATTGCGAGCAGGCTCGGCAGTTCCGAGTTTGGGCCGGTGAGCGTGATGCGCACCTCGTGCGGGCCTGCAGCCTTGATCTCCTGCATCTGCAGGGCGATCGGCCGCACCACGGAACTGGTGGCTGGATCCTTGTGGCGGGCGAGCGAGAAGACGACGTCCGCCGAGGTGAAGGGGGAGCCATCGTGGAAGGTGATGCCCTTGCGCAGCTTGACCACCCAGTTTTTCGCGTCCTTGGTCTCGACGCTCTCCGCCAGATCCGGCAGCGCGTTGAGGTGACGGTCAAATACCGTCAGTCCGTTGTAGAACATGAACAGGCGCGAATAGTCGGTGGAGTTGGAGGCGTGAGCCGGATCGAGGGTATCCTTGGTGGACGACGCGTAGCCGGCAACGGTAAGCTTGCCGCCGCGCTTGGGCGCCGTCGCTGCCTCCGCCGGCAGCGCGAGACCGCCCGCGGTGATCAGCCCACCCGCCATGGCCATGCTCAGCAGCGAGCGGCGGGAGGCGGCCGGCAGGTCCACGCTTGGCGCGGTGCCGCCGGGTAGGGTCGGCAGAATGTCGTCAGACATGGTGAGCCCCGTTTTGCTGTTTGGCGGCCACCCGGCCGCAGCTATCACGGTAGGAACCGACCACGCGCACATTTCGCCGTAATCCCGCCCGCCCCGGCATGATCTGCTCTTTCGCGGCGGGATTTGGCAGCGACGCGCCGCGTCACTTGGCCGCCATGCGGAGCTCGCCTGCGTCTGCGATGTCAGCGAGAGCCGCCAGCGTCGCGACATGATAGTGCGGTTCGGTGACCTGCGCAGCCGCGATGGTGCCGCCATGACCGAGGCCCATGCGCCGTTCGACCCAAGCCACCGTGTAGCCGAGCCGGCGCGCGACACCGATGTCGTGGTATTGGCTCTGCGCCACGTGCAGGATGTCGTGCATGCCGTGGCCGTCACGACTGAGGCGGCCGCGAGCGAAGGCGAAATAGGCGGGGTCGGGCTTCTCGCACAGCGCCTCGTCCACACTCACCGTGTCATCGAAAGGCGAACCGAGGGTCTCGATCATCGGGTCGAGCGCCCAGCGCCTGGCGTTGGTCATCGCAACCAGCTTGTAGCGCTGCCTGAGTCGACGCAGGGCCTCCGGCGCATCAGGGAACGCAGGCCAGGCCCTGCTCGCGTCACGAAAAGCGCGCGCGATCGCCGCATCCTCCGGGGCGCCGAGTTGCGGCGCCATGATGCCATAGACGCGCTCAAGATCGTCGGGAAACAGCCAGGCGTCCTTGCTGCCCCGGGCGAGCCGGTAGGCGTCGAGGATCGCGCCGTCCGTGGCCCGCACGCCGGTCTTGCCCCAGGCCTCGCGCAGAAAGCCGAGGATTCCGGATTCGAAATCGATCAGCGTTCCCACCACGTCGAAGGTGAGAACCGCCGGCTCGCCACCCTTGGCCCCTTCTGCCGCCATGGTGCCTCTCCCCCTTGGTGTCATGGCCGATCAGGATCGGCGTCGGGGATGGGCGGGGCAAGGTGCCGCCAGGGCACTTCGACGCAAGCCATGCCGTTCGGGAGGGCAAAATCGGCAGGATCGGTCGGGCCGAGGCCGGTTGTGGGCGTACGTCGCGCGAAACCAACGCCTAGCATCGTCTCCCGACATCGGAGAGGATCCCTGGCATGACCGAGCTTAGGCCCAAATACATCACCTTCGACTGCTACGGCACGCTGACCTGGTTTCGCATCGGCGATCTGACGCGCGAGATGCTGGCCGAACGTGTCCCGGCGGGCTCGATGGACGCTTTCATCCGCGACTTCGCCGCCTATCGCGTGGACGAGGTGCTGGGCGCCTGGCAGCCCTATGTCGACGTGATCAAGAACTCGCTGGAGCGCACCTGCAAGCGCCACGGGATCCCCTTCGTCGAGGCCGAGGGCCAGCGCCTTTACGATGCCGTACCAACCTGGGGTCCGCATCCGGATGTGCCGGAGCCGCTGCGCCGCGTGGCCCAGCGCTATCCGCTCGTCATTCTCTCCAACGCCTCCGACAACCAGATCCAGCACAACGTGCGGTTGCTCGGTGCCCCCTTCCATGCCGTGTTCACCGCCGAGCAGGCGCGCTCCTACAAGCCACGGATGCGCGGGTTCGAATACATGATGGACCAGCTCGGCGCACGGCCGGAGGAGTTGCTGCATGTCTCCGCGAGCCTGCGCTACGACCTGATGACGGCGAAGGATCTCGGCATCCGCGACAAGGTCTTCGTCAACCGCAATTACGAGCCTGGCAATCCGGCCTACGAGTACCACGAGGTCACGGGCATCGACGGCCTCGCGCGGCTGCTGGGGGTCTGATGGCAGCCCGGCGGAGGATCGCGCGATGAAGCTCACGCCCTACTGGCTCGACAGCGCCGAGCGCTTTGCCGGCGGCGCCGAGGGAAAGCTCGAGGGCGAGGCGGACGCGGTGGTGGTGGGCGGCGGCTTCGCCGGTCTCTCCGCCGCGCTCGCGCTGGCCCAGGCGGGTGCCGGCGTCGTCGTGCTCGAGGCCGGGCGCGTCGTGGGCGAGGCCTCCGGGCGAAATGGCGGGCACGTGAACAACGGCACCTCTGTCGGCTTCGCGGGACTTGCGACGCGGCTCGGCACGGAACGTGCCCGCTCCATCTACCAAGCCTACGACGCCGCGGTGGACACGGTGGAGCGGATCGTCGAGAGCGAGCAGATCACCTGCGACTTCCGCCGCTGCGGCAAGATTAAGCTGGCCGCCAAGCCGGCGCATTTCGAGGCGATGGCGCGCGAGTACGAAGCGCTGCAACGCGATGCCGATCCCGAGACCGATCTGATCCCCGCTTCACGCATCCGCGAGGAGATCGGCTCGGACCAGTTCCATGGCGGGCTCGTCTACCGCAAAAGCGCGCAGATGCATGTCGGGCGTTTTGGAGCCGGCCTCGCGGACGCCGCCGCACGGCGGGGCGCACGCATCTATGAGGGCGCGCCGGTCATCGCGATCGATCGGGCGGCCGGCGGCGCATGGCGCGTCGCCACGCCACGCGGCAGCATCGCCGCACGCCAGGTCTTGCTCGCCACCGGCGCGAGCCGGCAGGGCCCGTTCTTCTATTTTCGCCGTCGCGTGATCCCGATTGGGAGCTTCATCATCGCGACCGAGCCGCTAACCGCCGCGCAGGTCGACTCCATCATGCCGACGCGGCGCAATGCAACGACGACCAAGCATATTGGCAACTATTTCCGGATCGCACCGGACAACCGGCTCATCTTCGGGGGCCGTGCACGGTTTGCTCTCTCCGACGCACGCTCGGACGCGAAGAGCGGGACGATTCTCGAAGCGACGCTGCATGCCATGTTTCCGCAGCTCGGCAAGCCGCGCATCGATTATTGCTGGGGGGGGACGATCGACCTCACGGCGGACCGCCTGCCGCGCGCGGGCGAGCATGACGGCCTCTACTTCGCCATGGGGTTCAGCGGCCACGGCGTGCAGATGTCGGTGCACATGGGCCAGTGCATGGCCGCCGTGATGGGCGGCGATGCAACGGCCAACCCGTTCCGCGGACTCCCCTGGCCGGCGGTGCCCGGACATTTCGGTCCGCCCTGGTTCATGCCGTTCGTCGGCGCCTACTACCGGCTGCAGGACTACTTCCACTAAGGGGAAGCCGCATCAGGCAGCGACGGCTTCGCCCAGCATGCCGATTGCCTCCTCGAGCTCGGCATCGGTGGTGACCAGCGGCGCCAGGAAGCGCACCACGTTGCGATGCACGCCGCATTTGATGATCAGCAGCCCGCGCGCGCGGGCTGCGTCGATCAGGTGCTGCGCCCGCTCCGCATCCGGCGCGCCCGCCGCGTCCACGATCTCGATCGCCTGCATGAAGCCGAGCCCGCGCACCTCGCCGATTTCGGGGTGCTCCTGTTGCAGCGCAAGCAGTGCCGCGTTGAGACGTTCGCCGAGGATGCGGCCACGGGCCAAGAGCTGGTCCTGCTCAAAGGCGTCCAAGACCGCGAGTGCTGCCGCGCAGGCCAGCGCGTTGCCGCCGTAGGTGCCACCAAGTCCGCCCGGCGCCGGCGCGTCCATGATCTCGGCGCGGCCGACAACGCCAGAAAGCGGCAGCCCGCCAGCGAGACTTTTCGCCACCGTTACGAGGTCCGGCGCGATGCCCGCGTGTTCGAAGGCGAACATCCGCCCGGTGCGGCCGAAGCCGCTCTGGATCTCATCGAGAATGAGCACCATGCCGTGACGGCGGGCCAGCGCCTGCAGCGCGCGCAGGAAATCCGCAGGCGCAGGGAGGAAGCCGCCGTCGCCCTGCACGGGTTCGACCAGGATCGCCGCGACACGATCGGGCATCACCTCGGTCGCAAACAGCTCCTCGAGCGCTGCGAGCGACATCGCCGCCGTGGTTCCACGATAGGGGTTGGGGAACGGCACGTGGAACACCTCCGGTGCGAAGGGCCCAAAATTCTGCCGGTACGGCGCGCTCATGCCGGTGAGCGTGGTGGCAAGCAGGGTGCGGCCGTGAAAGCCCCCACGGAAGGCAACGATCGCCGGGCGGCCCGTATGGGCGCGCGCGATCTTCACGGCGTTCTCGACCGCCTCGGCGCCCGAGGTGAGGAACAGTGCCTTGTACGCTGCCCCCTGCCCGACCAGGGCGGAGAGCCGTGCCGCCAGTTCCACGTATGGCGGATACGCCGCGACCTGGAACGCCGCGTGCGTGATGGCGCGCAGCTGCGCCTCCACGGCCGCGACCACGCGCGGATGGTTGTGTCCGACATTGAGGACACCGATGCCGCCGACGAAATCGAGGTAGCGGCGCCCCTCCACGTCCCACACCTGCGCGCCCTGGCCGCGCTGCAACACCACCGGATGGGCTGTCAGCACACCGCGCGGGACGGCGCGCTCGCGTAGCCTCAGGTAGCCTTGCGTATCGTTGATCGCGTCGAGCATCGCATCCCTCCCGCATCGCGGCACCACCGCCGAGGCGTGAAATCTAACGTCGGGACGCCGTGCTTTCGGCTGCTTCGCAGCCATACCCACCCGCAGCCTGCCGTTCCGTGCCGCTGCAACGGCAGGAAACGCTGCTAATCATGGTCGCCGAAGAAACGCTCGATCGGATAGTGCTGCTTGGAGAAGATGGTCTTGATCACCACGTAGCTGAAATATTTCTCGATCCCGATCCCGGCCTCAAGCAGACGCTCGATGATCTCCTGATAGTGCGGCACGCTCCGCGCGACGAATTTCAGCAAGTAGTCGTATCCGCCGCTGACCAGGTGGCACTCCACGATCTCGTCGATCTTGCGGATGTGATTCTCGAACCGCGCGAAGTCGCTGGAGCGGTGGTCGGACAGCGTCACTTCGGTGAAGATGAGCTGCATACTGCCCAGCTTCTGCATCTGGATATGGGCGCCGTAGCCGGTGATATAGCCGGCCTTCTCCAGACGCTTGACGCGTACCAGGCAGGGGCTGGGCGAGAGTCCGACCGCATCGGCCAGCTCGACATTGGTCACGCGCCCGAATTTCTGCAGGTGCGAAAGGATGCGCAGGTCGATCCGGTCCAGCTTCGGCGCGCCGCCGACCATCAGGTGTCCAGGCTCATGCGCCATTCCCCCCGCCCGCGCCGGTGCACGCTGCCCGGCCGACCGACTTTAGGTTGGCGCCGCCCGTCCCTCAATATCCCTGGTGGCGGTCGATCAGGCCGACGAGCGGCTTACCGGCGCGGTGGCGGCGGATATTGGCGATCACCGCGGCGGCGCCACCCTCCGCCTCGGAGGAGCTGGCGATATGTGGCGTCAGCCATACGCGCTCGTGCTCCCAAAGAGGGTGGCCGGAGGGCGGCGGCTCCGGCTCGGTCACGTCCAGCACCGCCCCAGACAGATGGCCGGCGTCGAGGGCAGCAAGGAGATCCTCGAGGACGAGATGGCCGCCGCGCCCAGCATTCACCACGGCGGCGCCGGCAGGCAGAGCCGCGAAAAGCCTGGCGTCGAGCAGCCCTTCGGTCTGCGGTGTGAGCGGCAGCAGGCAGACCAGGATGTCGCAGCCGGCGAGGAAGGCCGGAAGCTGTGCGGTGCCGGAGAAACACGCCACGCCCTGCATCGTTCGCGGCGTGCGGCTCCAGGCCCGGCGTGGGAAGCCGAAGGGGGCGAGCCGCTCAAGCGCACCGCGACCGAGTTCGCCCATGCCCATCACGCCGACACGACGGTCGGCCGCACGCGGCACCGGGTCTTCGCGCCATATCCCGCGGCGCTGCCGCGCGAGATAGGGCTGCATCCCGCGATGCAGCGACAGCACGGCCCAGGTCACGTATTCGGCCATGCCTGCGACGAGCCCCGGCTCCACCATTCGCACGACCGGCAGACCTGCCGGCACACGCGAGAGGTCGAACTGGTCGACACCCGCTGCGACCGAGAACAGCACTTCTAGATTGTGAAAGCGGTCCAGATCGTCCGGCAGCAGCCACGCCGCGAGGTAACTAATCTCCGCGGGGTTGCCGATCTCTGGCCACACGCGGAACTCCAGCTCCGGCAGGTGCTCGGCGAAGCGGCGTCGCCACACGCTGGCCCGAGCGGCTGTGGACTTGAAGAGAATCGCCTCGCTCATCAGCCGAGCGCTTGGCTCATCAGCGCATAGACGCGCGGCTGGCCCCGCCGGTGAGAAGGCGGCGCCACCCCCTTCCGCATGAACGTCACGGTGCCGGCATCCGCAAGCCCGAGCCGCAGCAGCCAGGCAACGAGGCCGGTCTCCTCCGGCACATCGATGCGGATGAACTGGCCGGCGTGGCTACCGAGGTGATGCAGGATCATGGCCTTTGCGCTCGCGGCGTCCGGGGCTTCCACCGGGCCGATGAGCAGCCCATGACCGAACCGACGCAGCAGGGCGAAGCCGCGAATGGTGCCCGCACGGTCCAGCACGACGCCGCTCCTCGCCTGGAGCAAGGCGGCTAACACGCGCGAGCGGTCCGATCCGGTCGCCGCGCGATCGAGAGCAGCCAGCACCGCGGGATCGCTCCGCCCGATGGGTCGCAGCCGTTCGCCGGCACGTAGCGCCGGAACCCCCGGACGGAACGCGGCTCCCTGCAACTGCCGCACGACGCCAACCGTCTCGAATCCCAGCGAGGCATACAGCGAAAGCCCTGCAGGTGTGCCGTGCAGGGTGACAGAGCGGTGTCGCAGCGGCCGGAGCGCTGCCTGCGTGAGCCGCCGGCCGAGGCCCCGGCTCTGGTCCGAGGGGGCGACCACGATCATGCCGATCCGTGCGTCCGCAGCGCCATAGGTCCAGCGCAGCGCCGTGCCGATCAGCCTGCCGTCCTCCTCCGCCGCAACACCGGAGCCGAGGCGCAGCGCCAACGCCCAGTCCTCCCGCCGGTGCGGCCAGCCAATGGCGCGGGTGAGGCCATGGGCGGCTGCGAGATCCTTGGTGGTGAGCGGGCGCAGCACGACTGGGCTGCGAGATGGCGTGCGCATCGCGCTACATCATCCCCGGCGGCGCGAGCGGGCTTCCATCGACGAGGCGCGCATATCGGAACGGCGCCGGGTCGACCAGGGGTGTGTCGCCGGTCACCAGGTCGGCGGCGAGGCGGCCGGCGCCGGGGCCGATGCCGAAACCGTGGCCGCTGAAGCCGGTCGCGAGGTAGAAGCCTGGCAGCCGGTCCACAGCCGAAATGACAGGCACGGCGTCCGGGGTCGAGTCGATCCAGCCACCCCAGATGCGTGCGGCACGTAAGCCGGCGAGCGCGGGATAGGCCCTGGTCACGCGGGCCAGCGCGGGCGCGACGATGGTGGTGTCGGGCGGTGGGGCGAATTCACGGTGGCGCTCGAACGGCGTCGCGGTGTCGAATGACCAGCGCCCAGCCAACGCCTCGGGGCCAGATAAGAAGGAGCGGCCGATGCCCATGCGCAGGCTTTTCCGTCGCGAGCGGAACATCGGCCAGAATTGTCGCGTGTAGCGCAGCCCCTGGGGCGTGATGTCGAGCCGGCCACGATCCTGGGCAGCGACGATGTAGCCGCCGTCGGGGCAGTGCGTGAGGGTGAACTCGGGTGTAACGAGCCCGCCGGGCGTCACCTGCGCCGCCGGCGCTGTTCGGAAAATGGTCGACCTAATACCCGCCTGCGGCAGATCGAGATCATGCCGCCGGCAGAACATCGAAGCCCAGGCCCCGGCGGCGCAGAGCACGGCGTCCGCAACAATGCGCCCCCGTTCGGTCACGACGCCGCGCACCCGCCCGGCCGTGATCTCGAGGCCGCGCACGGCACAGTTCTGAAGCAGCGTGACCCCGCGATTGCGCGCGGCGGCGGCAAGCGCCGGGGCGGCGAGCCAGGGTTCCGCGCGCCCGTCTCGTGGCGAGTGCACGCCACCGATCCAGTCCTGCTCATTGCCGGGTGTCAACGACCGCGCTTCGGCCGGACCGATGATGCGGCTGCCCACCTGGTAGGGCTGCGCCTTCGCAATCCAGGCCTCCCAGGTAGCCAGCTCTTTCTTATCCTTCGTGACGTAGATCAGGCCGCTGCGCTCGAACCCCAGAGCGTGCCCGGTCTCTCTGCCAAGTTCCTCCCACAACCGCATACTCGCGACCATCAGTGGAAGTTCGCGGATGTCGCGGTTCTGCTGCCGGCACCAGCCCCAATTGCGGCCGGACTGCTCGCCACCGACACGCCCCTTCTCCAGCAGGGCGACGGCAAGGCCCCTGGCGGCGAGATAGTAGGCGGCGGCGGTACCGACGATGCCTCCGCCGATCACCGCGACATCGACGCGCGTGGGCAGAGATGCGTCACCGGCAACCGTCTCGATCGCTGGTTCGAGGCGTGGGCCTGCACTCATGCCAGGCCGCCGACATGGAAGGCCTTGACCTCGAGATATTCGTCCATTCCGAGATGCGAGCCCTCGCGTCCGAGGCCGGACTGCTTGACGCCGCCAAAGGGGGCCACCTCCATCGAGACGCTGCCGGTGTTGAGGCCGACCATGCCGAACTCCAGCGCCTCCGCGACGCGCCAGGATCGGCGTAGATTCTCGGTGTAGAAATAGGCGGCGAGGCCGTAGGGCGTCGCGTTGGCGATGCGGATCGCTTCTTCCTCGGTACGGAACCGAAACACCGGGGCTACCGGACCAAATGTCTCCTCGTTGGCGAGTCGCATGTCGGTGGTGGCACCAACGAGCACCGTGGGCTGGACGAACTGCCCACCGCGTGCGTGCCGGCCGCCGCCCACCACGGCCATCGCGCCATGCGCCAGCGCGTCCTCGACATGGCCGAGCACTTTGTTCGTCGCTGCCTCGGTGATCAGCGGCCCGATGGTCACGCCCGGTTCCGTGCCCTCGCCGACCCTGAGCTGCTCCACGGCGCCGGCGAGCCGGTCGAGGAAAGCGTTGTGGATACCCTCCTGCACCAGGATGCGGTTGGCGCAGACGCAGGTCTGGCCGGCGTTGCGGAATTTGCTCGCCATGACGCCGGCGATCGCGGCGTCGAGATCCGCGTCTTCGAAGATAATGAAGGGTGCATTGCCGCCCAGCTCCAGGCTCAGCCTTTTCACGCTATCGGCGCACTGGCGCATCAGCAGCCGCCCGACCGCGGTCGAGCCGGTAAAGGAGAGCTTGCGCACGGCAAGCTCCGCGGTCAGCGCGCCGCCGATCTCCGCCGGCTGGCCGGTCACGACGTTGAGAACGCCCGGCGGCAGGCCGGCGCGCTGCGCCAGCACCGCGAGCGCGAGGGCGGAGAACGGCGTAAGCTCGGAAGGTTTCACAATCACGGTGCAGCCTGCGGCAAGGGCCGGCGCGCATTTGCGGGTGATCATCGCGGCCGGGAAGTTCCACGGCGTGATCGCGGCGGAAACGCCCACCGGCTGGCGCAGCACCACGATGCGCCGGTCCGCCGTCGGTGCAGGCACGGTCTCGCCGCGCACACGGCGCGCCTCCTCTGCGAACCACCTGACGAAGCTCGCGGCATAGAGGATCTCGCCGCGAGCCTCCGGCAGCGGCTTGCCCTGTTCGCGCGTCATGATGAGCGCGAGGTCGTCCGCGTTGGCGAGCATGAGGTCGAACCAGCGCTCCAGAATGTCGGCGCGCTCCTGCGCCGGACGCGCACGCCAGGCAGGCCAGGCGGCCTCCGCGGCGGCAACGGCCAGGCGGGTCTGCGCCGCGTCGAGCTCCGGCACATGGCCGAGCGTGCTGCCGTCGGCGGGGTCGAGCACGGCGATGCGCGCGCCCGCGGGTCCGGTTTCGATCCAGTCCGCGCCGACAGCGGCGAGCTGAACGAACAACGAGGGGTCGCGCAGCTTGCTGGCGAGGGTCATCGATGTCTCCTTCACGCCAGCACGCTAAGGGGACCTGACGCTGTTGTTGTGCCGTTCCAGACGGCGCACGCGGCATGTCGTGCCGTTGGTCCGGGCTCTCTAAAGTGATCCGCCCGCATTGCGCAGCCTGCCGGCCGTCAGCGCGGTGCTCTTCGCTTGCGCAGGCCCGTCCCCCTCATCGCAAGATGGGCCACGACGGCCAGCTCAGCCGCAGGTTTGGGCGCGCCCGCCACATCCAGTGTGGTTCCTGCGCCGGTGATATCGAGAACGCCGGTCGCTGTGGAGGTGCCGGTCGCTCCCACGAGATCGAGCGTTGCCGCCAAGTCCGAGGGCGAAACATCGACCGTGCCACCCACGGCCATACCGATGGTCGCCATGCGTGCTCGCGTTCATCCCGGTCGGCGCGGTGGCGTTCTCGGTGATCGGCCGTCAGGGCTCGATCGGGACCAACACTTCGTTGCGCCGCATGAACCAAGGCGTCCACGGAGGGTTGTACTGAGCGAGCGAAGCCGGACCCGTGCCGCACAAATGGCGTCGCAGCATCCACTGCGTGAGCTCGGTGGTCTTCGCCGCGACGACATCCGGCCTGGCCCGTCCGGCAAACCGGATCACGGCGAACCGGGCTGGAAGTGTCGCGCGCAGTCGGACCCGAGAGTCGTTAGGCTCGGGCAGTGTCTGCAGCGAATAGCTGGCCGGCATGTTGAACCGCACCACCTATTCTTCGGCTGTCCGGGTTTTGGTGACGGGCGCGGTCATCGCGATTGTCTCGCCGGCCGTTTCCTGGGTCACCGGCGCCGTCATGGCGATGCTTTGCTTTCGCCTGTTGCCGCCAAAAATGTACGCCGCGAGCAACCGGAAGCCCTTGCGGGCGGCCTCCTTCTGCTCGCCGGTCACGGAAACCTCGGCGACGATGAGGGCGGGATAATCGCGAATCTCGAAGGCGCCCTCCGTTGCGACACTTCGGTAGGCAGGCTCCTCAACAGCCATGTCCAGCCCTCCAGGCAAAGTTTTGGTCAGGATACCCCAAAGGGAGAGATCGCCTGGCTCTATGCCGAGCCGCCAGGTCCGACGACGACCATCCACGGTGCCACCCACCGCGATGTCCATCGTCGCCCCCAGGTTACCTTTGGTCCCAGCCGACGCGCCGACCGCGCCCGTCGGCGGCCGCGGGAACATGATGTTCATTGGATCCGCATTCAAGTCTAATCGTCACGTACTCTGCTTCATGATTGATCGTGCATCCAGGCGAATTTACTTCGGAAACGTATGCGATCTCTGATCCAGCATACTGCGAAAACCCAACCAGCGATGGAAGCTCTCGAGCCCTCCCTGCTGCTACCGCGGGCGGAAGGTCATCGAGCGCATCATCAATCGCCTCAAGGACTGCCGTCGAACCGCAGCTTTATACGATCGTCTTGTCCAGATCTTTCAGGTCCAAATCTGCATTGTTTCTAACGTTGGCTATTGTATATGGATACGCGCTGTAACAGGCCCCACCGCGCTACAGGATGAGAAATCTATTCTTGGCTTGTTTCATGGTTTTGTGGCACCACCCTGGCGTAATCGAACCAACGGAGGCGATGCATATTCTGTCAATCGGAAAATCAAACCTTCATGACTTGATGTGATATACAGACGTTTTTCCTGTCACATCGAAAGGTTTTCACGCATCGATTTCGCTTCGCTCGACGCCTATATCGAGCGCCGGGGCCAGGGTTCCGGGGGTTCGCGTCGTGCTCACGTTGCCTGATCGGCTCCCGGCCGCCTGCCCACTCGCCCAGAGCCACGAACTTACGCCGGTGTCGCAGAACTGGGCGAGTTAGGGCGCGCGCGGAAGGTTCGTGATCAGCAATAATTGGCGGGTTGACGTTCGGAACTGCTGCGAAGCCGGGACTGACACATTGGCGTCGCCCGACGGCGGCGCCCTTACATTGCCGGGTCGACATGCGATCAGGCCAAGATGCGGCGTTTCAGATGGCCCTCCGACGTGGGCCGGCTCCCGTTCTTGCTGGAGTTGACGGGGATTCATTGCTTTTGTGACGCAATTCAGCGCAACCGATGCCTTGCCAAAGCAGCCGTGTCTATCGTCAAATTCGCCGTTCGTTCCATTACCCACCGGAGGCGGGTTGACGAACGGGTGCAGGCGACGGGGCTGTCGCGGAAGTGCCGGATGTGTTGCCTCAGTTTGCGCTCCCCCGCCCGCTCGCGGCGACCGGATTGGTCTATCCCGCGAGGGCAATGGGTGCGATGGCGGTCAGCGTGCCGGCGTGCGCAGCGAGTGGTGCGCCATCTGCCGCGCGGCGGAACACGATATCCGCTGCCGCGATCCCGTCCGGCGGCACGAACTCGAAACCGTGGTGCCCGGTGCCGTAACCGGCCCTCGCGAGGTCCGGGCGCCACCAATTGGCCACCGATGCCCCGATCCGCTGGCCGCCCACGAACGCTTCCAACACGACACCGTGCGCCGGGTTCGCGAGGTCGAGGGCCCAGCCCGAGATCTTCGGGTCCGACACCGTGTCCACATGGCCGATCAGGGAACCCGGCTCGCCCGGCTCGCCAAGCCCGCCGATGCGCCGCCGCAGCCGCTCCACCAACGCGCCGCCGGTCACCACGGGCGCGCAGGATGCCACCGGCGCGTTTCCTCCCCGTGCCGTCCGCGCGTTGGCAAATTGCCCTCGGTTGCCGTCGTCGCGGAAGCTCTCCGCGGCGACACCCTCGGCGAACAGGATGTCGTGCCCATCGAGTTCGACATGCACGTACGCCACGGCCTCCACCGACGTTGCGTGCACGATGCTCGTCCCGTTCACGAGGGCCACGGCGGGCACCAGCGCGCCATCGATCAGCAGGGCGTGCATGGGCGAGACGGTGAGGTCGCGCCATGGCAGGCCCCTGCCGAGCGCGCCGGCACGTATCGTGACCGGCAGCACCAGCGGATTGCCGGCCGCGAAACGCCCGTCATAGCCGCGCCGCCCGATCCACCGCACCGCGCGCAGCCCGCCGGAGAGCGTCGCCACCCGGTCGCCCACGGCGAGATGCTCCACCGCCACCTCGCCATCGCGCGTCAGCACCCGTGTCCCATGCGCGTAGCAGGCGACCGAGAGCTCCGTGCCGCCGCTGCCGTCCGCGCCGAGGCGATAGGCGAGGCCGGTGCTGTTGCCCATCGTGAGCGCCATCGCCTGGCTACCGTTGCTGATCGTCAACGTATCGCCGCTGGCCAGCGTCGTCATCTGTCTGGCCGTGAAGGCGAGCCCGCGCAGGTCCAGGGTCTCCTGATAGGTGGTCAGCCCATCGATGGTCTGCGTCGCCGCGATACCGGTGCCCACCGCAAGGTCCGCGCCCGTCTGCAGCACCACGTCGCCCGTGCCGGCGATCGAACCGGTGATCTCGAGCCGGCCGCGATCCGCCAGGATGCTCGCCTCGCTGGTGACGTTGCCGGAGATGGTGCCGGTGCCGCCGATCGTCCCGCCTGCCTCGACCGTGACGGGGCTGCTCGCCAGCGTCCCGCCGGAGAGCACAACGGTGCCATGCCCGAACACCGTCACATCGGTCACGCTCACGCTCGCGCCGGTGTCGATCGTGAGCAGGCCTGCGCCACCTTCGCTCGTCCCCGCTCCCCCGACATCGAGCGTCGCCCCGGTCAGGTCGCTGCCGCCGGAGAGTGCGATCGTCCCCACGGACCCGCCCTGCGCCGCGATCTCGATCGTCCCGATCTGACCCTTTACCGGTGCCGAGGTTGCGCCGTTCTGCAACAGCAACGTGCCGGAACCGCCATCGCCCACCACCAGCGACGAGAAGTCCACGGTGCTGCCGCCGCCGGTTGCATCGACCGTGCCGGCGGCCCCCTTCTTGCCGCCGATGCCGAAGCTGCCCTGCGCGAACACCGCGCCGCCGTTGCTGATCGTCACCTGCGCCTGGCCGGCATCGCCCACCACCAGGCTCTGCGCCACCTGCCACGTGCTCTGATTGATGTCCGCGCGCTGCACGTAGCCCGTCGCCTGCTCGGCGATCGCGGCACTGTTCGTCGTCAGCACCGAATCCGCGGCGAGCTCCAGCGTCGCCTGGCCATAGCCGCCGAGCGAGAGCGTCTGCGCCTGCAGCATCCCGAAATCGAGCGACAGCAGCCCGCTACCCGTCGCACTCTCGCCCACGCTGACATCGGGCAGCACGCCGAGGTTCGCGCCAAGCTGCAGTTCGACCACGCCCTGGCCGGCCGAGCCCACGTCGAGGTTGCCGGCGGCGGCGAGCGAGCCGGTGTTGACCGTCAGCGCACCCGAGCCACCCGCGCTCTCGCCGACCGAGATATCGCCGTGCACGACATCGAGCTGAGCGCCGCTGACCACCAGCCCGCCATTGCCCTGGCCGCCCACCGTGAGACCGTTGCCCACGGTCATTATGCTGCCCGCACCGCTCAGCGTAGCGACGCCGATGCCGCCAAGGCTGTCGCCCACCGCGACATCGTTCGCGACGCTCACCGTGGCATTGCCCGAGAGATCGAAGGCGCCATTGCCGGCACTGCCCACCGCCATCGAGGCGACGTTGAGCAGGCCGCCGGTGATGCTCGCGTTGCCGTTGCCGCCCGCGCTCTCGCCCACGCTGAAATCCGCTCCCGGCGCGTTGATGGTGGCACCCGTCGCGGCAAGGCTGCCCGTGCCTGCGCCACCGACGGTGACACCGGCGATGTCCGTCACCTGCGCGCCGGCGGCGAGCGCGATGCTGCCGGTGCCGCCCGCGGCGTCGCCCGCGGAAAGCGCGCCACTCACCGCCAGTGTTCCAGTGGTTGCCAGCGAGAGCGAGCCGTTATCCACCGAGAGATCGTTGCTGGCGACGATCACGCCCGCGACACTCGCGCTGCCGAGCCCGTTGGTCGCACCCGCGCTGCCGATATCGAGCGCGCCGACGGCGAGCAGGCTCGCGCCACCGGTCAGCGCCAGCGTGCCGGTCCCGCCCTCGCCGATCGCGGTGTCGCCCTCGACGGTCAGTGTCGTCGTGCCGCCATCGATCGCTACCGAGCCCGTCCCGCCCGCGGAGGCGCCCGCGGAGAGGTTGCCCTGCACGCGCGCCGAAGCGCCGGAGCCGAGCGAGAACAACCCCGAGCCGCCGCTCTGCGCGCCAAGCTCGACATTGCCGCCCGTCTGCAGGCTGGCGTTGTTCTGGATGGACAACGTTCCCGCGCCACTCTCGCCCATGGTGAGCGTGTTGGCGAGCGTCATCGCGGCGGCGCTCACCATGGCGTAGCCGGCATCGCCCGCCGCCTCGCCCAGCGTCGCGTTACCCACGCTCAGCGTCGCCGAGCCGTCGACGCTGACCTGGCCGTTATCGACCAGCGTGCCCGTGGCGTTGCTCTGGAACAGCGCGCCGGCGCCGGAAACGCCCAGCGTGCCTTGCCCGCCCACCTCCGAAAACCCGGTCGTCGCCTGCCCGCCCGCCTGCACCGCGAACGTGCCCGCGCCCGAGACGCCGACCTCAAGCACGGCGTTCGGGCTCTGCAGGCTGCCGCCCTTGAGCACGGCATATCCGTTATCGAGCAGCCCCTCCTGCCCGTTCGGACCGCTGGCGCCGCCGGTGAGCCCGACGGTGCCGCCCGCGGCCACCGACAGCGCCGCGCCCTGGCCCGCCTCCAGCGCCACCACGCTGCTCTGCACGTTCCCGCCGCTCGGCACGACGATGGTGGAACCGTAGCGAACGTCCACGCCTTCCTGGCCGTCGAAACTCAGCAACCCGCTCACGCCAACAGTCGAATCCGCCAGGGTCCCCGTATCCGACGTGATCGTTCCGCTGACGGTGATGACGTTGGAGGCATAGGTGACCGGAGAAAGCGTCGTGGCCGGAATGACGGTTCCGTTTTGCGTTACCGTCGGGCCGACATAGGTGACGATCGCGCCGAGACTTCCGGCGTTGGCGATGGAACCAGGCGAATATGAATATATATCTGTCTTATTCAGTGAATAAGGCACCCCAGGAACCAACCAATCGAAATTTTGTTGTGGGTTAGACGCCACCCCTTGGCCGGACAGGAGGGGGCCTTGGTACGAGCTTCCAGTATAGTCAACACCTACGTATAACGTGTTCGTGACCATTCCCGCGGCGATGACGAGCGTCCCATCAAGCGCGAGTGTACCTACAGTACCGGAGCCCGTGATGGTGCCGGGACCGATAGTCACAGGGGTCGAGCCGAGGCCAGTCTCCTGGATGGTGGCGGGACCGATGACGAAAGCCGTATCCGTTGCTCCCGGAACGCTGTTTCCATTTCCGGAGAAGGATCCCGTTGCAGTGAAATATATACCAACCTCGGGATACTGCAGTCCACTTCCCGTAGCTGAAAACGTTGACGTATTGGAAGTCGGAAACCACAACGCCGAAGAGGAAAATGGCTGCGAAGCGCCGTTGTTTGCATTGCCGGAAAACGACGGCTGTAATGCAACTCCAATGCCGTTTTGTTGAGCAACAAAGATGCGGCCCAATGTTACCACTGTGCCATTATTATAATGTTTTTCCTGATCAAGAAGCGGATTAGCAATGAACACGCTCATGCGGTCTCACCCCGTGCTGGTCGAACAGGCCATTGTTCGCCGACGGGTGCGTGGCATCCGTCGATCCCGTCACATTTTCCGCTTCATGCCCGAACCACGGGACATTCGCTGAAGCGTGAGCAATTTTTCAAATTTCGGGCAACAAAAATCCCAACGGCTTGAGATTACGTTTCTGATATCAGCCAGACCGCCTCACCCTCAGGTTGTCCGACCCGGCCCCATCTCAACCGATGCGCGAGAAATTGCTCGGACCTATCTCCGCTCGCACGTCCTGCCGGATGTGAATCGGCTCGAGTTGACCCCTAAGGCCTTCCTATACGCCGCTTCTGCTGTCCTTTTGCTCAGGCGTCTCACTCGTGCCGCGTAGAATCCGAGGCCCGCAATCTATTGCGCAGGCCCTGGCCCAATCGTCCATCAACGGTCGGCGGCGCTCCAGCTGAACACCTCGCGCATAAGCAGTCTCGGTTTTGTTACTGATTGTGTATGCAAGAGCTTGCTCTGCGAGTTCGCCCGGATGAATCGTTGCGGTTTCGTACTACGTACGAAATGTTGAGCGAAAGTCGTGTACAGTCAGATCCTTACGACCCATTCGCCGGAGCGCGGCCGTGAAAGTCATCTCGCTCATCGATGATTTTGCCTTTCGGCCCGGAAAAGCACGAAGCTTGCCAGTGGTTGAACCATCCGCGAGCCGCTTCATCGGTTGAAGAGCAGCCAATGCGGGCAACGAGAGCGGAACGCGATGCTCACGGTTGGCCTTCATACGATTGGCCGGAATGGTCCAGATACGCTCCGCCAGGTCGATCGCATACCAAGTTGTGCCCGGAACGTCGCCATTCCGAGTTGCTGTCAGAATCAGAGGCTCAAGCGCAGCGGCGCCGACACCGGCCTGCGACCCGAGCAAGGCCATAAAGGGTCCTATCTCCCGCCATGGGAGCGCTGCATGATGCGCGACCTTTGCTGCCCGTCCCGGCGCGGGCAAGAGCGCCTTGACCTTGTCCCACCAGGCGGCAGGGTTCTGTCCGTCGAACCAAGGCATCGCTCGCGTCAACGAAACGACCGCCTCGATCCGCCCCTCCCCCGGCTCGCGACCAGGTTGTGGACATGTCCTGGATCGGGATAGCACCCGCGTTTCGGCGTTTCGTTGCTTATTTGGAATGTTTTCTGCGACGGCGTGGAAGGCCGTGCCAGCGAGCGTCGCGACGCGTTCTTCAGCGCCGTGGTGGCTGCCGCCAGGCGGAGTTGCGGCCCTGCCGGCGCCAACGTAACCTCACGCGCAGGAGAGAGGCGCGATCCTCGGGCTGGCCGCAGGGCACGGCCGGGCACGATGCGGGGCCGCACCGCGGTGCTTTCGCGAGCCATGTCCGCGGCCGGGGCTTGCGCCTCAACCCGCCGGACGCAGACTGAAGAGCCGGACGCAACGGAGAAAACGGGCGGATGAAGACGCTGTTCGAGAAGGTTTGGGACAATCATGTCGTGGCACGGGAGGAAGACGAGACGCTGCTCTATGTCGATCGCTGCCTGATCCATGAGGGCTCCCGGCACACATTCGACACGCTGCAGGAGCGCGGCCTCGCCGTTGCGCACCCGGACAAGGTGTTCGCCTTCTCCGACCACTACATCCCGACCGATCCGCGCGCCCGCGCGGGCGGGGTCGCCAACCTGCCCGACCCCGAGATCCGCAACATGATCGAGCTGCTGGAGCGCAACACCGATGCCTACGGCATCGCGCGCTTCGGCTGGGGCGACGCGCGGCAGGGCATCCTGCACGTCGCGGGCCCGGAGCTGGGGCTGAGCCAGCCTGGCATCGTGCTGGTGGGGGCGGATTCCCACACCTCGACGCACGGCGCCTTCGGCAACCTCTCCTTCGGCATCGGCTCATCGGAGACCACGCACGTGGTCGCGACCCAGACGATCTGGCAGCGCCGGCCGGAGACGATGCGCATCAGCATCGACGGCACGCCCGGCTTCGGCGTCACCGCCAAGGACATCATCCTCGCGGTGATCGCCCGGATCGGGATCGGCGGCGCCATCGGCTACGCCATCGAATACGCCGGCTCCACCATCGCGCGCATGTCGATGAACGAGCGCATGACGGTCTGCAACATGTCGATCGAGGCTGGCGGGCGAGCCGGCATGATCGCGCCCGACGATACCACCTACGAGTTCCTCGCCGGCCGCGCGTTCACGCCCAAGGGGGCCGCGTGGGACGCGGCGCTGGCGTTCTGGCGTACGCTGCCCTCGGACCCCGATGCGAAATTCGCCAAGGAGGTCGCCCTCGACGCCGGCAGCGTGGTGCCGATGGTGACCTGGGGCACCAACCCGGAGCAGGCGCTGCCGATCAACGGGCGCGTGCCGGACCCCGACCGCGAGACGGACGGCGAGCGACGCGGCGAATACGCCAAGGCGCTCGCGTACATGGGGTTGCAGCCGAACATGCCGCTCGGCGAGATCGCCATCGACCGCGTCTTCATCGGTTCGTGCACCAACGCGCGCATCGACGACCTGCGTGCGGCGGCGGCGGTGGCCAAGCTCGGGCGCGCCGTCGTTCCGGCATGGGTCGTGCCCGGCTCCGTGAGCGTCAAGCGCCAGGCCGAGGCGGAGGGGCTCGACCGCATCTTCACCGCCGCCGGCTTCGAGTGGCGCGAGGCCGGCTGCTCGATGTGCACCGCGATCAACGGCGACCAGCTGGCACCGGGCGAGCGCTGCGCCTCGACCTCGAACCGCAACTTCCAGGGGCGGCAGGGACCGGGCGGGCGCACGCACCTGATGAGCCCGGCGATGGCCGCGGCTGCGGCGCTGCGCGGGCGGCTCGTGGATGTGCGCGAACTCGGCGGAAGGAACTGATCGACATGGAACCGTTCACCACGCTTCGCGGCATCGCCGTGCCGCTCGACGAGGCGAATCTCGACACCAACCAGCTCTGCCCGACGCGCTTCAACAAGGTGCCGAAGGGGCCGCGCTTCCGCGACATCCTGCTGCACGACCGCCGCTTCAACGCCGACGGCAGCGAGAAGGCGGACTACATCCTCAACCAGGCGCCATACCGACAGGCGGTGATCGCGGTGGCCGGACGCAATTTCGGCGTCGGCTCGTCGCGCGAGACCGCGGTGTTCGGGCTGATGGGCTTTGGCATCCGCTCCGTCATCGCGCCGAATTTCGGCGACATCTTCTACAACAACTCGCTCAAGAACGGGCTCCTGCCGGTGCGCCTGCCGGGGGCGACGGTGGAGGCGCTGCTCCGCCAGCTGCTCGCCCGCCCCGGCGCGACGATGACAGTGGAGCTCGAGGCGCAGGCGGTCACCGGCCCGGACGGCGCGCAGCACCGTTTCGAGATCGCCTCCCTCAGCCGCAAGCGGCTGCTGCGCGGGCTCGACGAGATCGCGCACACGCAGGAATACGCCGAAGCGCTGAGGCGCTTCGAACAGGAGCAGGCCCGCGCCTTTCCCTGGCTCGCGTCCTGATACGCTGGAGCGTCCGGGCGGCGCCTCGAGCAACGTCCGGCCTGGTTGAGCCTGCCCGGCTCAACCAGGCCCGAGATCCGTTGCTCGAGATCGTGGTTTTACAGAGCAAGAAATCCGACCCGATGATTCCATCCGATCGGATACGGCTCTAGCGGGCCATCAGCAGCGCCTTGTGCCGGTTGAAGACGGCGTAGGCGGCCTCGATCTCGGCCTTAGATTTCTGCTCGCCGAGCCAGTCGGTGCCGATCCCCTGCTTCCTGGCCGTGGCCAGGAACGCGGGGTCGTGCAGCACCTTCCTGTAGGCGTCATGCAGCCGCGCGTACTGGTGCGGGTGGCGGGTCCTGAGGTCGGCATAGGTGATCACGGCGCGCATCGAACTCGGCACGAAATCGACGGTGACCCCGTAGGTCTTGAGCACGCTGCTCACCGTCGGTGCGCCGTGCAGTTCCGGCATCGTCGCTTGGCTGAAGACCGCGACCGGTGTGATCAGCCCGAGCATGCCCAGGCTCGCCTCCGCCGAGATGACGGCGAAGTCGAGCTGCTTGCCGGCGAGCGCGGTACGCAGCGGCGCGCTCGCCTCGTAGGTCACGAGCCGGATCGCCGAGCGCGGCAGCCCAAGGCTCTCGATCAGGATCCCGGCGTTGAAGAACTCGCCGGAATCGCGCACCACACCGGCGCTGATCTTGCCGGGATGCGCCTTGATCGCGTCAATGATGGCATGGAAGGATTGCAGCCGCCCGTGCTTCGGCACGAAGACCGCGCTCCGGTCGGTCCACTGCACGTTCAGGATGTCGAAGTCCTTGAGCCGGAAACCGGCGTGGAACTTGTTGATGTCGAAGTACCAGTAGGGCGAGGGGCCGGAGATCAGCAGCGTGTTGCCGTCGTGCGGCCGGCTGAGGAAATACTCCGTGCCCAGCAGCATCGCCCCGCCCGGCTTGTCGAGCACGTTCACCGGAACGCCGAGCTCGTGGCTGAGCGCGGGGGCGAGATTGCGCGCCATGTGGTCGAAGCCGCCGCCGGCCTTGGTGGTCACAACGAGGGTGATCGGCTGGTTGGGCCAGGACGCCGCGCGCGCCCGCGGCGCGGCGAGCCCGGCCGCGCCCGCGCCTGCCAGCAGCGTGAGCAGCGGCCGCCGCTGCAGCCCCCGGGGTGCTGTCGTGGCGGGACGTGCGGGCGATGCTTCTGCTGTCATGGGTGCGTCTTCCTTTTCTTCATGATGTCGTCGTGGTCGCCGCCACGCCCAGCCGGCGCCGCCGCCAGCGCAGCAACGGCTTGCCGAACAGCGAGAACAGCAGCAGTACCAGCAGCACCAGCGCGATCGGCCGGCCGGCGATGTAGCCGAGCTCGCCGCCGCTGATCTGGTAGGTCTGCAGCAGGTTCACCTCGACCTTGCCGCCGAGGATGAGGCCGACCACGCAGGCCGGCACCGAGTATTCGTGGCGCTGCATGAACCAGCCCAAAAAGCCGAACACGACCATCGTGAGGGGCCCGGCCATGTCGCCGGACAGGCCGTAGGAGCCGAACGTCGCCAGCACCAGGATGAGCGGAATCAGCACGCGGACGGGAATGCGGATCACGTTCGCCATCAGGCCGATGAGGCCGATGCCGAGGACCAGCATGATCGCGCCCTGCGCCAGGTTGTTGAGGATGATGGCGTAGACGATGTCCTTCGATGCATCGAGGAATTGCGGCCCGCTGGTGACGTTGTGCAGCGACAGCGCCGCCAGCATCACCGCCGAGGATGCGCCGCCCGGAATGCCGAGCGCGAGGAGCGTGGCCATCGACCCCGCCTCCGAACTCGCGTTGCCGGCCTCGGCCGCGATCACGCCCTTCGGGTTGCCCTTGCCGAAGCTTTCGGGATGGGCGTCGCCGCGCCTGGTCTCGGCGTAGGAGACGAGGTTGCAGACCGCGGCGCCGACGCCGGGCAGCCCGCCGACCGTCGCGCCGATCACCAGGCCGCGCAGGATGACCACCGGGTGGCGCAGCGCCAGGCGGATGCCTTCGGCCATCTTGCGCACGTTGACGGTGCGCAGGTCCGATCGCTCCACGAGGTAGCTGGTGCCGGCGAGGTTGAACAACTCGCTCGCCGCGAACAGCCCGATCATCGCCGGGACCACGGGCACGCCGTCGAGCAGTTGCGGCAGGTTGAAGGTGCCGCGGATTACATCGCGCGGACTGAGCCCGATGGTGGCGATGAGGATGCCGATCAGGCCGGAGACCAGGCTGCGCGAGACATAGCGCCCGCGCAGCGCGGCGATCAGCGTTAGCCCCCACAGCATCAGCAGCAGCATCTCGAGCGGGCCGAGCCGGAGCACGGCGTGCGAGATCACACCGATGCCGAAGAACAGGATCAGGTAGGCGCCCATGTGGCCCAGCGTCGAGGCCGCGAGAGCGAGGCCGAGGGCGAGGTTGTGCTCGCCGCGCTGCGTCATCGGGTAGCCGTCGAACGAGGTGGCGACGGCGGCGGGCGAACCGGGCACGCCCATCAGGATCGCCGGGATGGCCACGCCGAACGCCGAGCCGGTGTAGATCGCCGTCATGAAGATCAGCGACGACATCAGGTTCATCCACAGCGTCGCCGGCAGGACGATGGCGAGGATGAGGGCGGAGGAAACGCCGGGAATGGCGCCGCCCAGCATGCCGAGCGCGAGACCGGGGATCGTCAGCAGCCAGGCGGTGTAGGAGCTTCCCAGCAGTTGCAGCGCCGACATCAGGGCATGCACGTCGATCACAGCCGGCTCCATAGCAGCCGCGCGATGCCGAGCGGCACCGGGAATGTCAGCAGCGTCAGCGCCGCGATGCTGACCGCCGTCGCGGTCCCCAGCGCGATGGCGAGCGAGAAGCCCACGCGACGCTCGCCGAGCAGCCACAGCGTCGCGAGCGTGAAGCCGAACGTGGCGATGTCGAAGCCGACATAAGGCATGGCCACGACGAAGGCGGCGAACAGCGCCATCAGCGTGAGCACCGTGCCGATCGAGGCGGTGCGGAAGCGCCCCGCCGGCGTGGCCGCCGGCTCCCCGGTTCGCGTGGGCGTGCCTGCCGCCGGCGCGGCGCGGCGGCCGGCGATCTCGACGAGCGCGATGAAGAGCAGCAGGCCGATCGCGACGGCGCCGACGGGGGCGATCAGGATAAGATTGCTGAAGGTCGGGGATGCGGCGGTGGCGGTCCACAGGTACCAGGCCACGAACGCGAGCAACAGAACGAGGAAGAGGAGATGCTCGCGATCGGCGCGGTGTGCCCGGTCCCTGCGTGTCGGCGTTCCGGTCATCCTGGCTGGTCTTGTGTTTCCCCGTGGCGCGCCGCAACGTTGGAGGCGCAAGAAAAAGTATATGCGGCTTTGCGGAAAGCCGGCAAGCCGGCGACCACGACGTTGCGGGATCGAATCGGGGTCGGCCCAGGGGGCATTGGCGGCCGCCTGAATGTGTCGACAGCCGGGCTCGCGGCGGCGCCGACCGACCTGGATGCGGCGCCGGTGACGACGGCGGAGCGGGCCGCGCACAGGACCATCACCACCGCCGACGCATCCTCCGGCCCTGAGCTTCGGCCGCGTGGAATTCGCACCTCCATCCGCGCCTCGTCGTTCGCCGGCCGCGCACCCGGCCGGGCCGTGCCCGGCGCGATCAGCCCCGGCTGGCGAGCTCGATCAGGATGTCGTGCTGTCCCTCGAGCAGCACCTTGCGGCCGAGCTTGTAGATGTTCTCCAATCCCTCGGTGAGGGTGAGGAAATGGTTGCCCGAGAGCGGGCCCGCCTTGGAGGCGAAGCTGACATTGCCATACGCGAGCAGCAGCTCCGTCTCGCTGACGCCACCGGGATAGAGAAGGAGCTGACCTGGCGACGGATAGCAGGTGTTGTTCTCGAACCCGACGCCGAAATCCAGGTCGCCCAACGGCATCCACACGGCCTCACCGCTCCAGCGCACGTGGATGATCTTGCTGTTGAACGGCATATGCTTCCTGAAAGCCGCGACGGTCTTGGGCGCCGCTTCCTCCTCGAGGTGGCCGTGGAACGTGTAGGGGCCGGCCACGATGCGGACCGCGGACTGTGACGTTGTTTTCGACTGGCTCATGACGTTCTCCGCAACTGCGTTCTGATTCGGAATGATCGGCGAGACCACGCGTCAACCGGCCCGCGCACCGCGATCACCGCGGCGGCCGCCCGGGAGCATCGGCCGCGGCTGAAGCCGCGAGGAAACGGCCGGCACCAGGGCTCGCGGTCACCACGCCATTGTCCATGACCACGGATCCGCGCGCCACGGTCATCGTCGGCCAGCCCTTCACCGTGAGCCCTTCGTAGGGCGTGTAATCGATTGCGTGCTGCATCAAATCGTTCGTCAGCGTGACTTCGCGCTCAGGATCCCACAAAACCAGATCCGCATCAAAGCCGGGAGCGATGCTGCCCTTGCGCGGATAGAGGCCGAAGCGTCGCGCCGGCGTGGTCGCGGTCAGGGCCACAAACCGGTTGATGCCGATACGGCCTTTCGACACGCCCTCACTGAACGCGATCGCCAGCCTCGCGGCCAGGCCGGGGATGCCGTTCGGGATGCGGGTGAAGTCGGCGTCCGGGCCATGGATCCACTTGCCGCGCGATCCGCCGAAGCTGTACCCGCAATGATCCGAGGAAATAATGTCGAGCGTTCCGTTGCGGATCGCGCGCCACAACCCTTCCGCATCGCCCGCATCGCGCGGGCTCGGGCTGCACATGAACTTCGCCCCCTCACGGCCGGGGCGGGCCATGTCGGCGGCCGTCAGCACCAGGTATTGCGGGCATGTCTCGGCCGTGACCTTGACCCCGCGCGACTGCGCGCGCGCGATTTCGTCGGCGACCTCCGCGCACGAGACGTGGAAGATGTGCACGGGCTGATCGACAAGCTCGGCCAGCGCGATGGCACGATACGTGGCCTCGCGCTCGACCACCCTGGGGCGGGAGAGGGCATGCGACGCGGGCTCGGTGCGCCCGTCGCGCAGCAGCGCGTCCGCCCCCCATTTGATCGCGTCGTAGTTCTCGCAGTGGACGCACACGATGGCACCCAGCCGCTTCGCCGCCTCGAGAACGCGCAGATACTCGCCGTCGGTGACGTAAAACGGGTCGTATGTCAGGAAGACCTTGAGGCTGCGGACACCGTTGCGCACGATCGCCGGCAGTTCCTCGCCGGTCACGGCGTCCGTGGGGTCCGTCACAATCTGGTGCAAGGCGTAGTCGATCGGCGAGCGCGCGGCCCGGGCGGCATAGTCGCCCGCATGGGCCGCAATGGCCTGTCCCTTGAACTGCGGCGCGAAGGGAATGAGCGTGGTGGTGCCGCCGGCGAAGGCGGAGCGGGCCGCGGATTCGAAGGTTTCCTCGTGAACCGATCCGTCGGCCTCGATCTGCTCGATATGGCAATGACTGTCGACGCCGCCGGGAAGGACGAACCGGCCGGACGCGTCGACGACGCGCTTGCCCTCGAGGCCGCGCCCCACCGCCGCGATCTGCTCGCCGGCGATGCCGATATCGGCCTCGAACGTATCGGCGGCCGTCACGACGGTGCCGCCACGTATCACGAGATCAAACGTGCTCATTCGCCCAGCCTCCTTTTGGCCTTTGGTCCCGATGCATCGCGTCCGCTCACGACCGCCAGCATCTCTTCCGCAACGTTACGAAGGTGCGAGACCATGGCCGCGCGCGCGCGCCGTGCATGACCCTCGAGGAAAGCATCGAGGATGCCGACATGTTCCGCCGCATCGCGGGCCACGCGCCCGGTCGGGCTCGTCAGCTCGAACAGGCGTGTCGTCTCGCGCAGCACGCGGATCATGCGCAGCATCACGCCGTTGTTGATCGCCTTGGGAAACAGCTGGTGAAGGCTGTCATCCATGTCCCAGTGCGCCGCCTCCTGCCTGGACAGCTTGCCGAGCTCGAGCACCCTGGCGCGCATCTGCGCGATCTGCTCGGGGGCCACGCGGCCGATGGCCAGCTCGATGGCCTCCCCCTCGACGAGTTCGCGTGCTTTCAGCGCCTGGAAGAACTCGACGGAGCCGACCCGCCTGACGGCGTAGGAGCGTGATCCCTGCTTCACCAGCAGGCCCTCGGCGGACAGCCGCAGGATCGCCTCGCGTATCGGCGTGCGGGAGATCTGCAGCTGATCGGCAAGCCTGCCCTCGACGATGAGGCTGCCACTCGGCAGCTGCCTGGTGAGGACGAGGCGGCTGAGCGTGTCATAGGCGCGTTCCGCAAGGCTTCCCTCTGGTTCCGCGCTGGCCTGCATGTCCATCATGCTCCGCCATCGTCGCCGATGACGCCGGCCTGCACCAGGGCCGCGCGCAGGCGGGCAAGCTCGCTGGCGGGGAGAGGCGTGATCGGCGGCCGCGGCGCGCCGTTGCGCCACGCCCCGGTCAGCGTCATGCAGGCCTTGAGCCGCGCGGTCGCGAGGCAGCCGGGCGCCGCGCCGTAGATGGCATTCGCGAGCGGCTGGATGCGGCGGTGCAGGGCTTGAGCCCCAGCCAGGTCGCCCCGGCGCACGGCCTGGTCGAGCGCGACGATGGCCTCGGGCATCAGGACCGCGAGGCTGACCAGGCTGCCGTCGCTGCCGGCCACGAAGCACGAGAGCAGGTGCTCGTCGCCCGACGCCATGACCGCGACGTGCGGCGCGATCGACTGCACCAGGCGGCGATGGCGGTCATAGGCATTGCTCTCCCAACTGCCCTCCTTGATGCCGACGACGCCGGGCAGGCACGCCAGTTGTGCGAGGACCTCGGGCCGATAGGCGAGCGCCGAGGCCACACCCGCCTGATAGAGCATCAGCGGAATGGCGCAGACCTCGCCGATCCGCCGGTGATGCGTCACGGCCATGCGGTCGTCCTGCGACAGGGCCCAGGAGAAGGGAGGAAAGACGAGCACGCAATCCGCGCCGGCGGCGGCGGCGTCGCGTGCCTCCGCGGCGGCCTCCTCGGTCGCTTCCGTCACCACGCCGGAGACGATGACATGGGTCTTTCCGAGGGTGGCGGCGGCGATTTCCACCACGCGCCTGCGTTCGGCACGCGTGAGCAGGAAGTTTTCCCCGGCGTGGCCGTTGCACAGGATGCCGGCGAGACCGGGCACGCCGGCATAGCGCCCGAAGTGCGCCTCGAGCACGGCTTCGTCGATCCCGCCATCCTCGCGAAAGGGCGTCAGCGTCGCGACGTAGATGCCGTGGAACGGATTTTCGCCAGAAGGGATCACGTCATTTCCTCAACTGCATTGGGAGCGGCCTGGACCAGTCGCGTCGGATCGAACAGGGGCATCTCGGGCTCGCGTCCCAGGATCCGGTCGGCGAGGAGGCGCCCCATGTAGGGAGCACTCGTATAGCCGGAATGGACACAGCCGATCACGTAGGCCTCGTCCAGCCCCGGCAGCGCGCCGATCATCGGCATGGCGTCCGCCGTTTCGGACTCGAGGCCGAGCCAGATGCGCACGACGCGGGTCTCGCCCAGCGCCGGTATCGCGTGTCGTGCGAGCTGGATGTTCCCGATCAGGTTTTCCGGGACGGCTTGCACGCCGCCGCGAACCGGATCGCCGAGACCCTGCCAGCCGCCGCCGATCAACACCGTGCCGTTCTCGAACTGCTTGAGCGAGAGCAGGCCGCTCGCGATGCCGACGACGCTGCGCATGACGGGACGCATCCGCTCCGTTACCACGAGCTGGTTGATCAGGCACTTGACCGGCACGCGCAGGCCGAGCCAGGCGAGCATGGTTTCGAGCCAGACCCCGCCGGCGAGCACCACACGGCGTGCCCGGACCACCTGCCGGGCGCCACGAACCCTGTAGCCCTGCCCGAGGCGGTCGATCTGCTCGACGGCCATCCGCTCGATGATCGCGACGCCCGCGGCCCGCAGCGCCTGGCGATAGGCGCGTCCGGTCAGATAGGCTGTCACATGGCCGTCCAGCTCGCAGAAGGCGGCGGCGAGCAGCGAGGCATTCAGGCCCGGCTCGATCCGACATGCCTCGGCCGGTGTCAGGATGCGGATCGGCGCCCCCATCGCCGTGCGGGCCTCGGCGCGCTTTTCCAGCATGTCGCGCTCGGCCGGCGTAAAGGCGAGCGACAACCCCGGCGCCGACCGCGCGACCACGTCCATGCCCAGCCATCGTTCGGTGGTGAGCCAGAGTTCCCGCCCCTTCATCGCGTAGGGGATGAGCGCCGCGCGCGTCATGTGCAGCGTGAGGGTGCCGGCATTCACGCCCGATGCCTCGCGGCAGATTTCACCACGATCGACGAGCGCCGTCCGCATGCCCCCGCGCGCGAGGTGCAACGCGACCGTCGCCCCCATCGCGCCCGCACCGACCACGGCGACGTCGACGTCGACCGTCTCCTGCGCAAGCCCCGGCGTCACAGGGGCGCCGGCGGAGGCAGCTTGAGCGAGGTGTATTCCACATCGCCGGCAAGCAGGTTGAGCGGGAGCGGGCGCAAGGGTGTCCGCCCCGTGAAGTAGCCGACCGGCTCGCGCGGCGCCTCACCCGCCGCCAGCAACGCACCGACGATGTCGCCGCAGATCCGCCCCTGGCATGGACCCATGCCGCAGCGTGTCCAGGCCTTGACCTGGTTGGCGGTCTGCGCCCCCTCGCTTCGGGCGGCGTCGATTTCCGCGCGTGTCACGTCCTCGCAGCGGCAGACGATCGTTTCGGCCGGGATGGCCGCCACGTGAGCGGGGCGGATGGCCATGAGCCGCGCCATCGCGGTGCCGAAGGAACGCGCGCGGCGGGCACGCCGGCGGAGGGATCCAATCGCGCCGCGATAGGCCGTGTCGGTCATGGCGCCGAGATCGCGCGCCACGGTGAGCCCGGTGAGGATGCCGTCGGCCACAGCGGCATCGGCGCCCGCGAGGCCGGCGGCATCACCGGCCACGTAGAGACCCGGCAGCGACGAGCGGAATTCGGCATCGAGCGTCGGCACCCACCCTCCGCGCAACGCATCATAGTGATGAGCCGCGCGCAGCAGGCGGGTGATGTCCGTCGAGGCTGTGAGGCCGTTGCCGACCGCCAGCGCATCGACCAGATATTCCCTCGCCACTTTTTTCGTCGGTGCGCCGTGCCGGTCGACCCGGGTCAGCAGCACCCGCAGGCCGCCCGGCACTTCCTCCACCGCTTGCACGGCATGGCGATACAGGAACGGCACACCCGCGCGCAGCAGCCGGGCGCGCCACCCCGCCCCGCGGGCGGTGAGCCGGGGCCGAGAGGCCAGCGCGCGCCACTCGCGGGCCCAGTCCGCGGGCGATGCCAGATCAACGACACCGGCCACCTGGCCCCCGGCCTTGAGGATGCCCACCGCAACCGCCAGCAGCAGCGGCCCCTGGCCGGCGACCAGCGTCCTCTCGCCCGGGAGCATGCCCTGCGACTTCAGCATGATCGTGGTGCCCGCCAGGCCGATCACACCGGGCCGTGTCCAGCCCGGGAACGGAACGACCCGTTCCTGCGCGCCGGTGGCGACGACGACGGCCCGCGCCGTCCAGGAAGCGGGGCCATCGGGCGCCAGGGCGTCCACGCGGAAGCCGGGAGAGACCGACCATACGGCATGCTCGAAGCAGGTGACGACGGAGCTCGCCGCCAGGCGCTGGCGAAGTGCCACGCCGATCGGGTCGGCATCGCGCTGGATCGTCCCGCCGAAGGCGTGCGGGGGTGCGCGATAGACCTGGCCGCCGGCCTGCGGGGCTTCGTCCAACACGGTCACGCGCAGGCCCTGCGCCGCGGCCGCGAGAGCCGCCTCGACACCGGCAGGACCGCCGCCCACGACCACGACATCGGTCTCTCTGCTCACGGCACGGTGCCGGTCAGCACGATCATGCCATCGCGCACTTCGGTGCGGCAGGCCGGACGCCTGACGCCGTCGGCGACCACGGTGCATTCCTGGCAGATGCCCATCCAGCAAAAGGTCGCGCGCGGCGCGCCGGCGCGCGGACTCGCTCGAAGGCTGCGCACGCCGGCCGCGAGCAGCGCGCTCGCCACGCTCTCACCAGCAAAGGCGTCGATCGGCGTGCCATCGAAAAAGAACCGCAGCGGCCTTCCTCTTTCGATGCCGGCTCCACGCAGACCCATTCTCGCAAGCGGCGGATGATGATTTTGCATCGGCAGTTTTCTGTCGACAAAGCGCATACGGTTCGTATACCGTCCGCCCCCTCGAAGCAATCCAAAACGGGGGGAGAGAAACATGAAGCTTCTGACGTGGATGGGCCGCCTCGCCGGCCTTGCGTGTTTGCTGGCGATGCCAGCAGTCGCGCAGGCGCACAGCCTGGACCAGATCCTTTCATCCAAGACGCTGGTCGTCGGCATCAATCCGAACCTCCCCCCTCTCGGATCGTTCAATAGCCAGAACAAGATTCAAGGTTTCGATGTCGATGTCGCCAACAAGCTCGGCCAGATGCTCGGCGTGAAGGTGAAGTTCGTCCAGGTGAACTCCGCCGACCGCATCCCCTTCCTGATCACGGGCAAGGCGGACCTGATGATGGGCGCCCTGACGCGCACGCCGGCGCGCGCCAAGGTCATCGATTTCTCGGTGCCTATCCAGACGGAAGCCCTGAGCGCACTGGTCAAGGCGGACTCGTCCTTCAAGACGATCGCCGACCTTAACTCGAAAAAGGTGAGGCTCATCGAGGTTCGCGGCACCACGCCCGTCGATTATGTCAAAAAGAACCTGCCGAACGCGCAGGTCACGCTGTTCGACAACTACCCGGATGCCGTGCGCGCCTTCGAGCAGGGGCGCGGCGACGCGATCATCGACGTGGTGGACTACCTGGGCATCTATACCAAGCAGTATCCCGCCAAGCTTCGTGTGATGACGGACAAGAACGTCGAGGTGGATTACGACTGCATCGGCCTCGCCTACGGCAACGCCGCGCTGAAATCCTGGGTGAACGTTGCTCTCTACCAACTCGAGAAGGACGGCTTCCTGCCCGCCACCTACAAGAAGTGGTTTGGTATGAACATGGTTTATCCGGTCCCGGCACAGCCCTACTTCTAAGGTGCGTGGGCGTTTCTGATCCGTGCACTACGTTCTGCACTACGGTCAGATCACCCCGTACATTCCGTACCTGCTGGGAGGGGTGCTGATCAGCCTGGCGCTCAGCATCCTTTCCTTCGCCGGCGGCATGGTACTGGGACTGGTCTTCGCCATCTTGCGCAACGAAGGAGGGGCTGCGGCCTCTCGCTTCGTGCGCGGCTACGTCGCCTTCTTCACGAACACGCCCCAGCTCGTGCAGATCTACGTGATTTATTTCGGGCTGCCTGACTTCGGCATTCTCTTCACCCCGTTCATGGCTGTGCTCATCGGGATGACGCTGAATGCCGCGGGGTATCTCACCGAGATCCTGCGTGCCGGCCTCGCATCCGTGCATGCGCAGGAGCTCGACGCCGCCGAGACGTTGAACATGAGCCGCCTGCAGACGCTGCGGCACGTCATCCTGCCGCACCTTTTCCGCGTCACGATGCCGGCGCTCACCAATCAATATATCCTGATGATGCTTGGCACCTCGATGGCCGCGATCTTCGGTGTGGAGGAGCTCACGGGCCGCGCCTTCAACATCAACTCGACGACCTTTCGCTCGATCGAGGTCTTCACGACCGTGGCCGCGATTTATGTCGTGGTCACCTTCCTCGCGACCATCCTGCTCGCGCTCTTCAGCCGGTGGGCGTTCCGTGCGCGGGTTCCGGTGATTTGATGCTGGCTTTCATCGCCGCGGAAATTCCGCGCCTGTTCACGATCTACAATGTCATCCTGCTCGCCAAGGCCGCCGTCACGACCCTGTCGCTTTCCGCGGTCGGTTGTGTCGTGGGGCTCCTCTGCGGCACTCTGCTGACGCTTGCCCGGATGTCGCGACGCAGATCGCTATGGCCGCTGAAGGCGCTTGCCTTTCTCTACATAGAGATCATGCGGCGCATCCCGTTTCTTGTGACGCTGATGACCTTCTATTTCGGCGCACAGGTGCTCGGCTTCAATTTCTCGCCGCTTGAAATTGCCTTCGTCAGCACATCGGTGATCTCCACAGCGTTCGTTGCGGAGATCGTCCGCACCGGTCTGCAGGCTGTGAAAGCGAGCCAGATCGAAGCCGCGGAGGTGATGAATTTCTCGGTCTGGCAGAGCTTTTGGCTGGTGCGCCTGCCACAGGCCTGGCCCATCATCCTGCCACCGGTCTTCGGCTACTTCGTTCTTTTCATCAAGGATACGGCGCTGGCCTCGCAGGCGGGCGTGCTGGAACTGACACAGGCCGCGAAAATCCTCAATACGAAAGGATTTTCGGCCTCCCTCGTCTACGCGACCGTGCTTCTGCTGTATTTCGTGATCTCATACCCGTTAGCCCGGCTTGGCGGCCACCTGGAGAAACGCCTTGGCACAGCTCGACATTCGCGGTCTCGTCGCACGGTATAACGACACCACCGTGCTTGACGGAATCGACCTTGCCATCGACCGCGGCGAGATCGTGAGCCTGATTGGTCCCTCGGGCTCGGGAAAGAGCACGCTGCTGCGCGTAATCTCCGGCCTGCTGCGGCCGGTGAAGGGAACGGTGAGCCTCGCCGGCGAAACCATCGATTACGGCGACCGCCGCTCGCTGCGCCGCGCCAGGAACCGGCTGGCCATCGTGTTCCAGCAATACAATCTGTTCGGCAACATGAACGTGCTGCGCAACGTGATGGTGACGCCGGTGACCATCAAGAAGCGCGATCGCCGCGAGGTCGAAGCGGAGGCACGGACGCTGCTCGAGAAAGTCGGTCTCGGCGACAAGCTCAATGCGTATCCGGACGAGCTTTCAGGCGGCCAACAGCAACGCGTCGCGATCGCCCGCGCGCTTTGCCTCAAGCCCGAGATCCTGCTGCTCGACGAAGTCACCTCTGCGCTCGATCCCGAGCGCGTCGGCGAGGTTCTCGATACGATCAAGTTGCTCGCGGCAGAGCACATGACCCTCCTGATCGTGTCGCATGAGATGGCGTTCGTGCGAGACGTTTCCCACCGCGTCGCCTTTATGGCCGAGGGTACCATTCAGGAACTTGGTACGCCTGAGCAGATCTTCGACGCTCCGCGGATTGCGCGCACGCGGACATTTGTCAGCCGGATCCTGGGACACCGGACGGCCGCCTAGCGGGCGACCCGCCATCGGCATCCGGCACCAAGATGGAACAAGGCGCGATGATCCGCCAGATGGGGATGACGAGGCTGACGCACGCGATCATGGCCCTGTCGGGATAGACGGGGTATCCGACAGCCAGAACCGGCCGGACGCTGGGGTGCGGCCGCATGATGAGAAAGGCCGGCCCGGTTCGGAGTTGTATCGTTGCGGGACGTCAGGGCCGGATTTTTGGAGACCGGCAGGAGCAGTCCGAAGGCGACAGGCCCGAGGGCAGGCCGCCATCCCGCGTCAGCGGTCCGCGAGATGGCGCCTCGTGTTTCGAGCCGTCAATACTCCGCCGAGACCGAATCTTGCTGGATCCGTGGTGCCGCCGCGACGGCTGCGGAAAGATCGGCGAGATAATCGGCGCGTGCTGCCTCGTGGAGCAGCGATGCCATCATGTGCATTCCGGGAGGGCGGCTGATCATCCCCGGCACCCAGCCGCGTGTCTCCATGCCCTTTGCGACACCGGCCATGTCGAGACCGGGGGCGCCAAAGGCGAAGATCGTGAGATCGGGCTTGCCGAAAACACGAAGCGGCGCAATGGCCTCGATACCCTCGACATAGGCTTGCCGCATCGCGATGAGACGTGACGCAATCATCGTGTATCCGTCACGTCCGAGATAGTTGAGCACGGCCCAGGCCCCCGCCACGGCCCCGCCCGGTCGCGTGCCAACGAGCGTTCCTGTACGGAACCGGCCCGATGGCCATACGTCCAGGTCAAAACCAGCGCCATCCGCCCGCTGCTGGTCACGAAACAAAACAACAGAGGCCGGCTTTGGACAGAAGCCGAATTTGTGCAGGTCCGCGGACATGGACACGACGCCGGGGAGAGCAAAATCGAAAGGAGGGACCGGATGTCCGGCGGCGCGGGCAAACGGCGCGAGATAGCCCCCGACACACGCATCGACGTGAAGCCAAAGATCGCGCGACGATGCAAGCTCCGACAGTTCGCCGATCGGGTCGATCACCCCAAACGGGAAACAGGGCACGGAGCCGACCAGCATCATCGTGTCCCGGTCGATGGCCGCGGCCATCGCCCTTGCGTCGGCACGGTAATCGGCTCCGGCCGGCACCCGCCGCACCGGCAGGTCCATGAGCCGGGCCGCCTTGTCGAAGGCCGGGTGTGCGGTCTCGGCCAGCACCAGATTGCCACGAAAAGCAGCATCGCCACGGCGCCGGCGCGCGTCCTCCCGACAGGCCTTGACGGCTAGCAGGATGCTCTCGCTACCCCCCGACGTCATGGAGCCGGTTGCCGTTTGCGGTGCCTGGAAAAGATCGAGCGACATCGCAACGACCTCACCCTCCATGCGGGCCAGGCTGCCAAACGCCCTGCGTGCACCGAGAGCATTCTCCGTGAAGTAGGCCGCATAGGCATCGCGGCCCACCGCCTCCACTTCCGGCAGCGAGCCAAAGACGTAGAGCGGTACGCGGCCATGCCGCCAATCCGCGTCGCCGTCGCGCATTGTCTCCAGCGCTGCCCAAAGCTCCTCTCGCGCCCTTCCCTTGGCAGGGAACATCGTGCGCTCGCTCATCGCCCGCCTCCACTCATCTGCCGCGCCAGAGCCACCCTGGCACGGCAGGCCGGGCACCGCTTGCGTCGGCGACCCGGCCTGCCCCCAGGTTGGCTATTTGCACGCACCTTTGCTGGCTGCCTGCACGAAGCTCGGATCAACCGCGGACGCAATCGTGGCGGCCGACGGAACCGACATCACGTTGCCCGAGGCTTTCAGGAAGACGGCGCTCTTCACGTAGGCCTCCTGAACGATCCTGGAGTCGACAACTTTCGAGCCCGGCGCGCCGAACCACTCGCCCTGATCCTTGAGGGCCAGTTCCGGCCATTGCTCGGAACCCTTCACCGCCACGTCTGCGGGCACGCCCAGAACGGCCGCCGCCGCCGAGAAATATTTTGCACGATCTTTCCCGAGCATATCGTCGCTCGCCGCGGACACCGAGCAGACGATCTTCTGCACCAGCGAGGGGTCTCGTTTCACCAGCTTGCGTGACACCACGAGCACATTCATCGAGGGATAGCCGAGTTGCGCGATATCCGCGGCGGTCGCCCAGACCTTGGTCGTGGGACGCTTGGCCAACGGCACGCCGGAACCGAAATCGACATAGACGGCATTGAGGTTGCCCGCGAGGAAGGCCGCGGCCGCGGCGGAGTCGGAAGAGAACGGGACAACCGTCACCTTGTTCTGCAAGCCGAGGTGCTTGAGATAGCCTTTGAGCTCATAATCCTCGGACGACCCGACAAGATCGCCGATTTTCTGCCCCGCCAGATCGGCCGGCTTGTGCAGGACCTTGGTGTTCACATACAGCCCGGCGCCATCGTAGCTCTCGGCAAAGACGACCACGAGGGGCGTGCGCGCGGCGAGCGCGCCCACGACGGGCGGATTGCCGACACCCTCGACCACGTCGAACGACCCGGCCCGCATGGCGGCCAGCGCCGCGACACCGCTGTTGATCTGGATGAATTTGAGACGCGCCGGGATCGACTTCTTCAGCGGCGCCTGGGTCGCGATGACCGCGCCGGGGCTGGCTATGCCGCCCTCGAAATAGCCCCACGTCACGGTCGGCGCACCGGCGGCGCTGGCGACGTGAAGGGCGGCAAAGGCTGCATAGAGCCCCACACCGACGGCGGCGGCTCCGACCCGACGCATGATGTTCACTCGTTTGGTGCAGCGATTCATCATTCGGCCTCCATTTTCATTGGGTTCGATCAACGTCGCGCAGCGATCAACGGGTGCGAGGATCGCCACGCATCCGGAACATGAGGTCGGCCAGGGGTCATCCCATCGGCGCCACCAGCCGTCGCAGCAGGCGCAGCAAGCCGTCGAGGAACAGTGCCACCACGGCAATGAGCAGGATGCCCGAGAAGATCAATGGCGTGATCAGGTAATTCGAAGCCTCGAGGATGACATAGCCGAGCCCGCCCGTTGCGGCGATCATTTCCACGGCGACGATACTGGTCCAGGACAGGCCCATCGAAAGCCGCAGGCCTGTGATCACCGCGGGCAGAGCGGCGCGGATACGCACATGCAACAAGGCATAGCTTCGGGTCGCGCCGAGGGAGAGTGCCGCCTCGACATATTCCTCCGGCACGGCATCCAGCGCGGCGACCACGGACACGACCATGACGGGTATGACGCCGACGCCGATCAGGATGATCTTCGGCAGCTCGCCGATACCAAACCAGACAATCAGCAGCGGAATAAAGGCCAGCGGCGGCAACGGCCGCCCAAGCTCGATCAGCGGATCCACGATCAGGCGGACGGGCCGCACGCTCGCCATCAGAGCCCCGAGGAAGATGCCCGCAAGAGCGCCCCAGGTGAACCCGACCAGGATACGCGCGAGGCTGATGAGAGTGTTGCCAACCAGCGTCTCCCCCTGAGAGGGGTATGGCTTGGAGAGATACCGGATCATCACGTCCATGGTCCGCAATGGCGACGGGAGGATCACGTCATCGCCAATCACGAGCGCGGCGATCCACCACAGCACGACGAGTGTCACGATGCCGATGGCGCCCATCCAGATCCGCGACCAGTCGATGGCAGCGAGGCGCCGCCCCAGGCGTTGGCGGAAACCAGGCACATCCGGCACCGCGGCGAGCGGCATCATGGTGGCACCCGGCGCTGCGCCCTCCGTCGGACGACTCGTTCCCGCCGTTGCCGTCCCCTGCGTGTTCCCCATGGCGACGCGCTCAATGGCCTGCTGTTGGGTTCATAACGGATACCGGAGCCTTGCCCCGAGCCCTTTCGACGCTCTGGCGCACTCGGCGTTTGAGTTGGACGAACTCTGGGGTCTCGGACATCTCGTACGAGCGGGGGCGCGGCAGGTCGATCGGGATGGTCTCGATGATCTGTCCCGGTCCCGCCGCCATCACGGCGACCCGGTCGCTCATGAGGACCGCCTCCTCGACATCGTGTGTTACCAGGATCACGGTGAAGCGCCGGCGGTTCCACAGGTCGAGCAGGAACTGCTGCATCCCCGCCCGGGTCAGGGCATCGAGAGCCCCGAAAGGCTCGTCCATCAGCAGGATTTTCGGTTCAGCCATCATGGCCCTGGCGAAGGCGGCCCGGTGCATCATCCCGCCCGATAGCTGCTTTGGATAATGAAACTCGAAGCCACCAAGACCCACGATCTGCAAAAGCTCCATGGCCCGCGCCCGCGCCTGTGGCGAGTGACGACCGGTTGCGCGCGGCCCGAACAACGTGTTGTCCAGCACCGTGAGCCAGGGAAACAACATCGGATGCTGGAACAGCATGCCCCGGTCCGAGCCAGGCCGGGTCACCGGCGACCCATCCACCAGAACATCGCCACCATCGGCGTCCACGAATCCGCCGACGATACGCAACAATGTGGTCTTGCCGCATCCCGACCGACCGACGAGAGACACAAACTCTCCATCACCGACCCGCAAACTCACGTCGCGAAGGGTTTCTGTCGTCTGGCGACCGTGTGCGTAGCGCTTGGAGACGTGCTTCAGCTCGACATCAGCCACCGGAGCCCCTCCCCGACGGGACTCCATCCTGGTTGTTATTCTTCATTTTTATTCCACCAAAAAAGAAAACAATGATCGTCTTAAGTGCTCTTGGACGTTGTATCCAGACTAGCGGTTGTCATTCCCTTGTCAATCGGACATGCCCCTGTTGGCGATGAAACGTCGATCGCATCGGGCCCCTCTCGCCCCTTACGGGACTCTCTGGGCCTGGGCGTTTTGCTTCGTTCCGGCGACGGACTGGCCGTGCCGCGGCGCGTGCCCCCCGGTGCCGGCCGCGAGCGCGGCCTGGTTGGTGCGCGCCGCGGCGCCGATCGGCATCCGCCTGCCGCTAAGACGCGTCGAGGGCGAACGCCTGGCCGGGGAAGAACCTGGCCAGCCGGACATCGGCGCTCCTGGCATGGCCCTCCATGCCCTCCAGCCGGGAAATCCGCGCCGTGGCTTCCGCAACAGGCCGTGCACCGTCGCGGGTCGCCCGCTGCCATGTCACGGTCTTCATGAATTTGTGGACCGACAGGCCGCCCGTGTAACGAGCCGATCCCGACGTCGGCAGCACGTGGTTCGGGCCGGCGGCCTTGTCGCCGAACGCGACCGTCGTCTCCTCACCCAGAAAGAGCGAGCCGTAGCAGCGCAGCCGCGCGAGCCACCAGTCCAGATCGGCCGCCTGGACCTGGAGATGTTCGGGGGCGTAGCGGTCGGCGACCGCTGCCATCTCCTCGCGATCGTCGCAGAGAATGAGCTCGGCGCAATCGCGCCACGCCGCCGCTGCGTTTCGGGCATTGAATTCGGGAAGCGCGGAAATCAGGCCCGGAGCCAGATCGAGGACCGCCTGCGCGAGCGCCGCGTCCGTCGTCACCAGCCAGACAGGGGAGTTGTAGCCGTGCTCCGCCTGGCCGATGAGATCGGCGGCGACGAGTTCGGGAACGGCGGTCGAGTCCGCGATGACCATCGAATCCGTCGGGCCGGCCACGAGATCGATTCCGACCCGCCCGAACAAGGCTCGCTTTGCCTCCGCAACGAACTGGTTACCGGGACCAACCAGGATGTCGGCCTTCGGCGCGCCAAACATGCCGAAGGCCATGGCCGCGATGCCCTGGACGCCGCCGATGGTCAGGATCCTGTCCGCACCGCAGACATCCATCGCAAAGAGGGTGGCGGGATCGATGCCGACGCCGGGACGTGGCGGGGCGCAGGCCGTGACGTCGGCCACGCCGGCCACCTTGGCCGTGGTGATCGTCATGATCGCCGAGGCGATGTGGCTGTACCGACCGCCTGGCACGTAGCAACCCGCCGCACGCACCGGAATCTGCCGCTGACCCGCCCAGAATCCGGGTCGCACCTCGATCGTGCAGTCCTGAATCGTGCTTTTCTGGGCCTCGGCGAAGCGCCGGATGTTGTCGTGGGCGAAGCGGATGTCGTCCTGAAGGCGTGGCGGGACCGCCTTTCGCGCGGCGGCGCGGGCTGCGTCGTCCACGTCGATGGGGCCGCTCCATTTGTCGAGTTCGAGCGCGAAACGACGTGCCGCTTCCTCCCCGCCCTGCTCGAGGTCGCCCAGCATCTGGGCGACCCGGTCGCGCACCTCTTCGCCACCGGTCTCGGCCGTGCGCGTTGCTTGCTTGAGGTAGGTTACAGCCATCACATCCTGCCTTTCCAAGGAACCAGTCGCCGCTCGAGCATGCGCATGATGAGGTCGAACATGTAGGCGATCGCCGCGATCACGATGATCCCCATGATGACGATGCCGGTCTGGAGAAACTGCGAGGCAGAAAGCACCATGTATCCAAGACCGGACGTCGCGGCGACCATCTCGGCGGCGACCAGCGTGGTCCATCCGAAGCCGATGCCGATCCGCATGGCCGTCAGAATCTCGGGCATCGCCGACGGCAGGATCACGCGCATGAGCACCTGCCATCGGGTGGCGCCGAAGGAGTAGGCGGCGTGGATCTGCTCGATCGCCGCCGAGCGCACGCCCGACCGCGCGCCGAGCGCGACCGGCGCGAACACGGAAAGAAAGATCAGCAGGACCTTCGAGGTCTCGCCGATGCCGAACCAGATGATCATCAGCGGCAGGTAGGCGAGCGGCGGGATCGGGCGGTAGAACTCGATCGGCGGATCGAAGATCCCGCGCATCACGGGGCTGATTCCCATGGCCAGGCCGAGAGGTATCCCGATCAGGCAAGCCAGCATGAAAGCCCCGAAGACGCGCGCCGTCGAGATTCCCACATGCAGCCAGAGCGGCTCGCCGGTGTAGCCCCGCCGGAGGATCGTGACGAAATCCTGCACGATGGCTTGCGGCGCGGGCACGAACAGCGGCTTGACCCAACCCAGCGTGGTCGATAGCCACCAGATGAAGATGAGCACGGCAATCGTGGCGATGCTCAGCATCCGCGTCTCGCCGGCGCCGGGCACGCCGTAGATCTCACCGGGTTGGGTCGGACGGGCGCGAGCGAGACGGGCCAGGAGGCCGCGCCGTTCGACGACCGGCGCTGCCGGTCGGGCTGCGGGATTGTCGCTCATGCCGCCTCCTCATCCGCAAAGATGATCTGAAGCACCTGCTCGCGCAGCGCAATGAAGTCTGCCGACGCCTTGACGGAGCGTGCGGTCTGGCCAGCGAGAAACCGTCGGGAAAACGACAGTTCGAAGGTGTGGGTGATCCGCCCAGGCCGCGGCGACATGACGATGAGCTTCGTCCCCATGAACAGCGCTTCCTCGACGCTGTGGGTGATCAGCAGAACCGATTTGCCGCTACCGTCCCAGACGCGCAGGATCAGTTCCTGCGCGCGCTCCCGCGTCAAGGCGTCCAACGCCCCGAGAGGCTCGTCCAGCAGCAGCAATTTCGGGTCGCAGGTCAGCGCGCGCGCGATACCCACGCGCTGCTGCATACCTCCGGAGAGCGTGTACACGGGCGCATCCTCGAAACCCCTCAGACCCAGGATTTCGATGAAGTGCTCGCTGATCTTGTATCGTTCCGCCTTGCCGCGGCCCTGGAGGCTCAGTCCGAAAGCCACGTTGTCGCGAACATTCAGCCACGGCAGCAGCGCGTGTTTCTGGAACACCACCGAGCGGTCGGCGCCGGGGCCCTGGATGTTCTGCCCGTCGAGCACGATGCGGCCGGCTGTCGGCGCGACAAAACCCGCGATGAGATTGAGCAGCGTGGACTTGCCGCACCCCGAGGCGCCAAGAACGACGACGAACTCCCCGGCCTCGACGGTGAGATTGACGGCGTGCAGCGCCTCGGTCGAAGACCGGCCGCGCTGGCCTGGATAGACGACCGAGGCATCGATGACCTGAAGGCTCATGTCCCCACTTCCCCGGAATGAGGGATCCCCGCGGAGGAAGCCCGCTCCGCATCGACCCCTGGCCACAATCGCCGGCTCGCGCCGAGCACCGGAACGCGATCGGTGTTCGGCACAGCCGCCGCCGTCAACGTGCGGATGCACAGGCTGGCCGTCCCTGCCGGGACGGCCAGCCGCGCCACTCAGGCCAGCGCTTCCTTGAGGTATTCGGTCGTCACGAATTTATCGTAGCTGGGCAGGACGTTGTTCAGGCGGTGGAGGCTCTTGAGGAACTCAGCCGTCTGCTTGATCGTCTTCGCCATCTGGCCACCCATCCACTGCGGCTGCAGCTGATCTTTGAGCGGGATGAAGTCGTAGCCCTTGATGATCTCGGGCACATCCGCTGGGGATGCTCCGGTGTTGGCGGCGATGGCCTTGACGGGGGCGCTGCTCGCCGTCCAGGCGGCCGGATCCTTGAGGTAGGATTGGTTCGCCGCCCCAATCGCGCGCATGAAGCCGATCAGTTCCTTTTTGTTCTGTTCGGCGAACTTCCGGTTGACCACCCAGGCATTGAAGGTCGGGTAGCCCCATTTTGCCACCGTGTCCGCCCCGACCAGGCGCCGCCCTGTCTTGAGGATCTGGGTCTGCACCGGCGGCCAGATGAAGGCGGCATCGATCGCCTTCTGCGCCCAGGCCGCGGCGATCTGGTTCGGCGCCATGTTCATGATCTGCACATCCTTGGCCGGGATGTTGGCATGCGCCAGGGCACCCATCAGCGAGAAGTGCGAGGTCGAACCGACGGGTGTCGCGACGCGCTTGCCCTTGAGGTCGGCGAGCGTCTTGATCCCGGCGCCGTTGCGCACGATCAGCGATTCGGAGGTGCCGATCACGTAGTCGATCATGAACATGACCAGATCGACGCCCTGCGTGGCGGCGATCGCCAGCGGCGACGAACCCAGCTCGCCGATCTTCACGTCGCCCGACGCCATCGCGGCAATCACGTTCGTGCCGGAATCGAACTTCCGCCACTGCAGGTTCCAGCCGCTTCCCTTCGAGAGCAGATGATCGTGGGCCGCCATCTGCGTCGGTGTCGGATCGCCGAATGTGGCCACGACCACCGGCGACGCCGCGCGTGCCGATGCCACCACGCCAGCGGACGCGATCGCCCCGCCGACAAAAGCTCTCCTTGAAACGCTCATTGGTTCATCCTCCCGGTTTTGCTGTTTCTCGTCCGCGCCGCACCGACGCGGGCGACCTCGTTATCCGGCCATCGCCGCGGCCCCGAGTTCGCCGGCACAATGCGCGATGATCTGTCCGATTTGCGTGCAATCCCCGACCGAGAAAGTCAAGGGAATGCGCATGTCGAAGACATCGGACAGAATCCGATCCGTGGCCGGCAGAACCTGGGGATCGACGAAGCGCCAACTGAGATGAGTGCTGGTGTATCCGCGAGGCTCGGGATCGCCGAACCATTTCAGCTCGACACCGAGGGCCGCGTTCGCCGCGACAAAACGCCTTGCGGTCTCAGCCCCAATGCCCGGAACCAGAAACTGGATCGAACTGCCAACAAAAGACTCGGCGGACGGCCGCGCCGGCAGGCGGATCGCCTGCACCCGCTCGAGCTCATGCGCGACGGCCGCGTAACGCTCGTTCCAGCGATCGATGTTGCGGTCCAGCGCTGCCAGCTGGGGCCGCAGGATCGCGGCGCGCAGATTGTCCATCCGCGCCGAGAGGTTGGGGCTCTCCAGGCGCGCGGCGGCAAACTGGTCCAGCTCCGGCGCCGCGCCATGGCGATCGTAGAGCATGTAGGATCCCGAGGAGACGATGGCGCGCGCCATCAGCGCCGCATCGTCCGAGACCAGCAGCCCGCCTTCGCCGGAATTGATGTGCTTGTAAGTCTGCGCGCTGAAGCACGCGGCAAGGCCGAAGGAGCCGCTGCGCCGCCCCTTCCACCGCGCGCCCATCGTGTGCGCGCAATCCTCGATCAGCGTCACGCCGCGCTCGGCCAGAAGCCGGCCCAGAGCCTCCATGTCCACGAGGTGGCCGCGCATATGCGAGAGCAGCAACAGGCGCGAGCCGCTCTCGCCCGCCTTTCGCGCCAGATCGTCCAGGTCGATCACCAGGTCGGCCGTGGTCTCGACGAACACCGGACGACCACCAGCCGCGACGATCGCGCCAGGAACCGGCGCGAGCGTGAAGGCGTTGGTCAGAACCGGCTCTCCCGCCGCGAGGCCGAAGGCGCGCAGCGCGAGCTGCATCGCCTGCCCCCCCGAGGCGCAGGCCAGGCAGTAGCGGCTACCCTGCCAGGCGGCATACTCGCGCTCGAGCAGGGCCGCCTCGGAAACCTCCCCGGGCAGAACGTTGTAGCGGTGGAGCCGCCCGGACCGGAGCACAGCGACGGCGCCCGCGATCGACGCCTCGTCGATCGGCTCCTGCTGCGTAAAGACGCCCCGGAAGGGCGGCGGCACCATTACGCCGCCTCGCGCCGCTGCGCCTTGGCGGCGAGCGACCGTGTCCGCTCGCCGAAGTCGAAGATCTTGGTGTAGCCGAACAGGGCGGCGGACCCGCCCGTGTGGAGGAACACGATCCGCTCACCCCGCTTGAAGTGGCCCTCGCGGATCAGGTTGATCATGCCCGCAGCACCCTTGCCGCTGTAGACGGGGTCCAGGAGAATTCCCTCGAGCTCCGCGAACATGGTGATCGCCTCGATGCAGCCAGGGGTCGGCATGCCGTAACCCGGGCCGACATAGTTGCAGTCCGCGACGACATCCGCGCGCTTGACGACCTCAGGGCAGCCGAGACGCTCGGCGGTGGCGGCAGCGAGGCGGAAGACGTTCTCCTCCTGCTTTTCCTTGGGCGCCCGCACGCCGATGCCCAGCACCGGGATGTGCGCGTTGAGAGCCGAGAGGCCGGCCAGCAGGCCAGCCTGCGTGCCGGCGCTGCCGGTGGCCAGGACCAGGTGATCGATGACCAGGTCGCGGTCGTTCGCCTGCGAGACCAGTTCCAGCGCGCAGTTGACGTAGCCCAGCGCGCCGGTGGTGTTGGAGCCGCCGCCCGGGATCGCATAGGGCTTGCCGCCGGCGGCCCGGAAGCGATCGGCGACACGCTCGAGTTCCTGATTCATGTCGAGCCCGCTCGGCCGCTTCTCGGCCGTCGCGCCGTGCAGGAAGTCGAGCAGCACGTTGCCGTTGGCGTTGTAGTCGGGGTCCGTGGAGCCGGTGCGGTCCTCGAGCAGGATATGGCAGGCAAGCCCCAGCTTGGCCGCCGCGGCCGCGGTCTGACGCGCGTGGTTGGACTGCGTGGCACCCTGGGTGAGCACGCGGTCGGCGCCCTGGGCCAACGCCTCGGCCATCAGGAACTCGAGCTTTCGCGTCTTGTTGCCGCCGGTCGAGAGCCCGGTGCAGTCGTCACGCTTGATCCAGATCTCGGGGCCGCCCAGCGCCTCGCTCAGGCGCGGCAGCTTCTCGAGCGGCGTCGGCAGGTGCGCAAAGTGCAGCCGAGGAAAACGCGACAGGTGCATACTGGACTCCCTAACCCGAGCACACGGTGGGCCTGCGAAGTGCCCGTTGACGGGGACGATAGCGGGCCGGCCGGAGGTTTCAATTGCCGATTTGGTCAGGCAATATGCATGAACTGCATATTGTGCACCGAACGGCGGTACCGGAGGAGCCCATGCGACTGGAATGGATCGAGGATATCCTGGCTATCCTGCGCGCCGGCTCGCTCAGCGCGGCGGCGGACCTGCGCCATGTCAGCCAGCCCGCCTTCTCGCGTCGCATCCGGTTGATCGAACAGCAGGTCGGCGCCGAGCTGATCGACAGGTCGAGCCGGCCGATACGCCTGCGCGCCACCGTCCTCGCACAGAGCGAGGTGCTGCAGGATCTCTCCGCGCGCATGAACAAGCTGCTCTACGAGCTGCGCGCGCACGACAAGAGCGGCCCCAATCGTTTCGTCATCGCCAGCCAGCACGCCATCGCGACGACCATCGTGCCGCGCCTCATCGAAGCGCTGTCGGCGGTAATGGACGTGAGCGTGCATGCACGTTCGGGCAATCGCGACGAGTGCTTCGACCTGCTGGTGCGGCGGCGGGCGAACCTGATGATCGCCTATCGCACGCACGCGGAACGAGAGAGCGGCACGGGCTCGTATCTGGAGGAACGGTTCATCGGCGAGGAGCCTGTCGTGCCCGTGTTCGCCGCCGATGAGCGAAAGCAACTGGCCGAACACATGCGCCGCCGCGAGCTGCCCATCATCGCCTACCCTTCCGACGTGTTCTTCGGCGAAGTGATGGACCGCGAGCTTCTCCCCGGATTGCGCGAGAACTTCTTCATCCGGCCCAAGGCGGAGACCGCGCTGACGCTCACCGCGCTGCAGCTCGCCAGCGCCGGCGTCGGCGTCGCCTGGGTGCCGATGTCGCTTGCGGCGCGCGAGATCGCGGCAGGCTCGCTGCTGCAGCTGAACAAGCCGCTCACCCAGACGACCATCGCGATGCACGCGATGCGGCTTGCCGGCACGCAGTCCGCGGCGACGCAGCAGGTCTGGGCGATGCTGGGCAGCCTGGCCGGGCGGAAGGAGCCCGCCGGCCGCTGACGGCCCGGGCTGAGGGCCGCGTTGCGCGGGCCGGCCCGGAGCGGATCGTTACCGGTTCAGCAACGGATCCGCTTGGCCGGGCCGGGAACGATACCCCATGGCGCCTGCAGGCGCCGCCCCTCACCGCGCGGGGGAGCGCAGGCGATCCAGGCGCAGCCGGTGACGCGCATCGGTCAGGCGGTAAAGCCCGGCCATCACAGCCGCGACCGCGCCGATGCCCGTTCCGCCGGCGATGAGGAACATGATCAGCAGCTGATACCTGACCGCCTCCGCCGGTGCCACGCCGCCCAGGATCTGGCCGGTCATCATGCCAGGCAGCGAGACGAGGCCCATCGCGCTCATGGCGTTGATGGTCGGCATGAGCGCCGAGCGCAGCGACTGGCGAACCACCGGGCCCAGCGCCTGGCGGCGGGTCGCGCCCAGCATCAGCTGGGCCTCGACCGCCGGGCGCCGCTGCGACAGGCCGGTGGTGAACGCGTTGAGGCCGAGCGAGATGCCGGTCATCGCGTTGCCGAGGATCATGCCGAGCAACGGTATCGCGTAACGGGGATTGAACCACGGCTGCGGCCGGATCGCCGTGGTCAGCGCCAGGATCGTCACGAGGGTCGCCGAGACCATCATGCTGACGGTGCCGAGGCCATAGGCCCAGAAGCCCGCGAGCCGCCGTTCCTGCCGGGCGACGATCTCGCGTCCGGCAAAGCCCACCATGACGAGGCCCGCCACCGCGGTCCAGAAGGGCGAAACGATACGGAACAGCGCCGTCAGCACGACGCCCATCAGCGCGAGCTGAACGACCATGCGCAGCGTCGCCACCAGCAGCTGCCGATGAATGTCGAGATCGAGCAGCAACGAGAGTGCGCCGTCGACCAGGACCAGCACCGCCGCCAGCGCCAGGTCGCCATAGCTCAGAGCGATATAGCTGGGCATCCGTGCGTCCCCTCCTCCCACGCCCGGCCGGCCTCGATGCAGAGCCGCCGCGTCGCCACACGGGCCGCCTGGACGCCGTCGTGCGTGACCCACAGGACGCAGGCACCCCGATCGCGGCGTTCGCGCACCATGGCCTCCACCGTCGCGACCGAGGTCGGGTCGAGGGAAGCGGTGGGCTCGTCCAGCAGCAGCGCCTGCGGCTCCATGGCCAGGGCCCGGGCCAGGGCCAGGCGCTGCCGTTCGCCGGTCGAGAGCCGGGCGATCGGCCAGCCAGCCGGATCCTCCGCAAACCCAAGGCGGCGGATCAGCGCGAGCGCCTTCGCCCAGTCCAGGAAATGCTCGCGCACGGTCTCGGCCCACCAGCCGGACTCCGCGGGCAGGTAGCCCACCAGCCGCCGCCACCGCGGCGCCGGCATCGCCTCGCGGCTGACGCCGTCGAGGGCGACGTCGCCGTCAGCGGGATCGAGATCGGCGATCGCGCGAAGCAGCAGGGTCTTTCCGGCACCGGAGGCGCCCTGCACCGCCAGGCACTCTCCGGACTGGATGCGAAACGACACCGCGGCAAGCCCCGGCCGCCTGAGGGTGCGGACATCCAGCGTCGCCATCCGTGCCTCCGAGCTGCTTTCCGCACAACGCCGGCACCGCGCTCGCGCCCCCAGGCGCGCGCCCGCGGATGCGGCGCCCTGATCGTCGTCCGGCGGTATCGTCCACCAGGCCTATCCGCGCCGGCTGCCGTGCCGCGGACGCCAGCCCTGCCCGCTTCGCCCGCCTGCCACGCAGACGCAGCGTGTTGACGAGCCGCACGCCACGTCCACACTGCGCGCAACGTCTGGCACGCGCAAGACGGTGCGCGCGCAAGCGCCGGCGCAGGGAAGGAACGACGATGGGCTATCGGGTCGGCGTGGATATCGGCGGCACGTTCACCGATTTCTGCGTGGTCGACGAGGCAACCCGCTCGTTGCAGACGCTCAAGGTGCTGTCGCGGCCGGACGCACCGGGCGCGGAGGTGCTGCAGGGGCTGGAGGAGATCGAGCGCCGGTTCGCCATCGCGCCCACCGCGATCACCTACTTCACGCATGGTTCCACGGTCGGCGTGAACGCGATCATCCAGAAGCGCGGCGCGCGGCTGTGCCTGTTCGTCACCGCGGGGTTTCGCGATGTGCTGGAGTTGGCGCGCCTCAAGATCCCCGACCCCTACGACCTGTTCTCGCGCCGGCCGCAGCCGCTGGTGCCGCGCGAGCGGGTGCTCGAGATCCGCGCACGCATGAACCCGGACGGCAGCACCGCGCTGGCGCCGGACGAGGCGAGCGTGCTGGCCGCGCTGGCGCAGGCCGAGGTGCTGGGAGCGGAGGCCATCGTGGTCGCGCTGCTGCATTCGTATGCCAACCCCGACCACGAGCGGGAGGTGCGGCGCATCATCGCCGCGGCAAGGCCTGGGCTGCCGGTGTTCTGCTCGGCGGAGGTGTGGCCGATCGTGCGCGAGTACGAGCGCAGTGTCACGGCCTGCATCCACGGCTCGGTGCAGCCGATGGTCGCGCACTACATCACCCGGCTGGAGGCGGCGCTGGCGCAGCGCGGCGTGCCGGCGGCGCCGATGATCACCAAGTCCAACGGCGGCGTGATGACGGCCGCGGCCGGCAAGGTGCGCAGCATCGAGATGCTGCTGTCGGGCACCGCGGCGGGGGCGATCGGCGCCGGGTTCGTGGCGCGCCAGGCGGGGTTCGCGCGGGTGATGAGCCTCGATATCGGCGGCACCAGCGCCGACGTTGCCCTGCTGCGTGACGGGCTGCCGGATTTTCGCAGCGGCGAGCTGGTGGGCGAGTATCCGATCTACCTGCCGACGGTCTCCGTCTCCTCGATCGGTGCGGGCGGCGGGTCGATCGCGACGGTGGACGGGCTGGGCGTGCTGCGGGTCGGGCCGCAGAGCGCGGGCTCGGTGCCGGGCCCGGCCTGCTACGGGCGCGGCGGCACGCAGGCGACGATCACCGACGCGTTCGCCGTGGCCGGCGTGCTGGGCGCGGGCGAACTCGGCTATGGCGCGGTCGCGGTCGATCTCGCGGCGGCGGAGGCGGCGATGGACCGGGTGGCGACGGCACTCGGGCGCGGGCGCGTGGCGGCGGCGGAGGCGGTGATCGCGCTCGCCGTGGCCAACATGTATCGCGAGGTCAGCCGGCTCTACTCGCAGGTGGGCGAGGAGCCGAGCGGCTACGCGCTGCTCGCGTTCGGCGGCGCGGGGCCGATGCTGGGCTGCCTGCTCGCCGAGGAGCTGGGGATGGCCGCGGTGATCGTGCCGCAGGCGCCGGGCGTGCTCGCGGCGCTGGGCGGGCTGCTGGCGGACCTGCGATCGGACTTCGTGCGCGTGGTGTTCCTCGATGTCGCCGACGCGGCGATGCCGGCGCTGGCCGCGGCGCTGGCGGGGCTGCAGGCGCAGGCGCGCGCCTGGCTCGCGGACAACCAGGGCGACGGCGGAGCGGGGCGGATCAGCGTGACCGCCGACATGCGCTATCGCGGCCAGTCCTACGAGCTCGAGGTGCCGCTCGAGGCGGCCTGGATCACCGGTGCGGAGACGCAACGGATCGCGGCCGCGTTCCATGCCCGCCACGAGGACGTCTATGGCCATGCCGACACCGCGGCACCGGTGCACCTGGTGGCCCTCAGGGTGGTGATCGCCGGCACGACGCCGAAGCCGGACTTCCCGGCGGCCGAGGTCGCGCCGCATACGCCGGCGCCGCGCGGGCGGGTGCGTGTCGCGCATCGCGGTGGCATGGTGGAGGCCGCCCTGTTCAGCCGCGAGGCGCTGACGCCGGGCAGCCGCTTCGCGGGCCCCGCCGTGGTCGCCCAGGACGACGCCACCTGCTGGGTGCCGCCTGGCTTCGATGGCGAGGTGGATGCGTTCGGCAACATGATCCTGCGGCGGGGGCACGCATGAGCGAGACACTCGATCCGGTCACGTTACAGATCCTCAAGAGCCATTTCGAGGCGGCGGCCGAGAGCATGGCCTATACGCTGCTGCGCACGGCACACTCCGCCTTCGTCAAGGAGACGGAGGATTTCACCAGCGGCCTGGTGACGCCGTGCGGGCAGACCTTCGCCAGCCCCAAGGACCTCGGCGCCACCTGGTTCGTCGGCCTCGACTATGCCCCTGTGATCGGCGCGCTCGAGAGCTACGCGCCCGGCGACATCTGCATCACCAACGACCCCTATTCCGGCTTCGTGTGCACGCATGCGCCGGACATACATCTGTGGATGCCGATCTTCGCCGGCGAGCGGCTGATCTGCTTCGCGGTCGGGCATATCCACAACACCGACATGGGCGGCGCGGTGCCGGCCTCGCTGTCGCGGGCGCTGACGGAGGTGCACCAGGAGGGGATCCGCATCCCGCCGTGCAAGCTGGTCGAGGGCGGGAGGATCGACCAGAAGCTCCTCGCCGTCATGCTGCGCAACGTGCGGATGCCGGAACAGAACTGGGGCGACCTCAACGCCCAGATCGCCTCGCTCAAGACCGCGGAGCGCAAGATCCACCAGGCGGTCGATCGTTTTGGTATCGAGACAGTGTGCCAGGCGATGTACGGCGTGCTCGATCTTGCCGAGCGGCAGGCGCGCCGGCTGTTCGCCGCGATGGAGGACGGCGACTACGTCTTCACCGACTATATCGACGAGGACGCGCCGGGCGGCGTGCCCTGCCGGCTCAAGCTCACGGTGCGGGTGCGCGGCGAGGAGGCGGTGCTCGACTTCACCGGCAGCGACCCGCAATTGCAGTCGGCGCTGAACATGCCGACCGGCGGGCACGAGCGGCACATCCTGCCCCTCGTCGGCTACAACTACGTCATCTACTCGCTCGATCCGACCGTGGCGCTGAATTGCGGGCTGACGCGGCCAGTGCGCTGCATCCTGCCGGAAGGCTCGGTGGTCAACCCGGTCTATCCCGCGGCTACGGGGATGCGCAGCCTGACCTGCACGCGCATCCAGGGAATCGTGATCGGCGCCTTCGCGCGCGCCATGCCCGAGCGCCTGCCAAGCGGCCCCTCGGGCGGCGGCGGCATCCTCAACGTGCGCACGACTGACACCGTGACCGGGCGCACGGTGATGGCCTCGATCAACCCGATCACCGGCGGTGGCGGCGGCGACGCGCATGGCGACGGGCTCGACGGCTCCAACTCCTTCCTCAAGAACACGCCGGTCGAAATCACCGAGGCGGAGGTGCCGATCCGCGTGCTCAGCTACGGGCTGATGGCCGACAGCGGCGGGCCGGGGCGGCATCGCGGCGGGCTCGGCACGCAGATGACCTTCCAGGTCTTCGCGCCCAACTCCGTGGTCACGGCGCGCAACCGCGACCGGGTGCGCTTCTCCTCCTGGGGCGTGCTCGGCGGCCTGGCCGGCGCCACGTGCAGCTTCGTGCGCAATCCGGGCAGCGACGCGGCCGAGGATCTCGGCAACGACGACGTGGTGCGCTGCGCGCCGGGCGACGTGCTGGCGATCAGCGCCTCCGGGGCGGGCGGCTGGGGCGATCCGTTCCTGCGCCCGGCGGAGGAGGTGGCGCGCGACGTGGCACAGGGCAAGGTGAGCGAGGCGGCGGCGGCGCGCGACTATTGCGTCGCCATCGCCGGCGGCGTGGTTGACGTTGCGGCCACACAACGACTGCGCGATGTGCCGCGCCCCGCGCCGGAGCCGATCCGCTTCGGCGGGTCGCGCCTCGCCTTCGAGCGCGTGTGGTCGGAGGCGGCATGGGACCGGCTGTCCGAGCGGCTGTTCGCGCTGCCGGTGGAGTGGCGCTTCTTCATGAAACACCAGGTCTTCGCGCTGGTGGCGCAGGACGGTGAGGCCGCCGCGGACCCGGTGGCGGCGGTGGAGCGGGCATTTGCCGTGGCGAGCGCCCGCCACCGCCACGTGGCTGCGATGGGCGGTGAACAGAAAGAAAAGGCGGCATGAACATTCGTTTCGACGGACAATGCGTGCTGGTGGCCGGGGCTGCGCGCGGCATCGGGCACGGCATCGCGCGCGGCTTCGCGGCGGCGGGGGCGCGGGTGTTCGCCGCCGACCGGCTGCTCGCCGAGATGGCGGACCTGCCGGCGGCGACGCGCCAGGTCGATTTGCTCGACCGCGCCGCGCTGCGCGACTGGGTGGCGGCGGCGGGGCTGGAGGCCGGGCGGGCGCCGGATGTGCTGGTCTATGTCGCCGGCGGCGTGCTCGGGCAGCGGGCGAAGCCGATGGAGGAGGTCGAGGAGGCGGACTGGCGCGCCGTGCTCGACGCGAACCTGACGGGCGCCTTCCTCACCGCGCAGGCCGTCGTGCCGGGGATGAAGCAGCGCGGCAAGGGCCGGATCGTGTTCATCGCCAGCGGTGCCGGGTTGCGGACCTCGCTCACCGGCATCCAGGCCTATGCCTCCGGCAAGGCCGGGGAGATCGGGCTCGCGCGGCAGCTCGGGCAGGAGCTGGGGCCGTTCGGGATCACGGTCAATGCGGTGGCACCCGGGTTCCAGCGCACCAGCCCGGACTATGAGCGGCAGTGGCAGGCCTATTCGCCCGAACAGCAGGACGGGCTGATCGCGCGCACGGCGCTGCGCCGCGCGGGAACGCCAGAAGACATCGCGCATGCGGCGATGTTCCTCGCCTCCGACTTCGCCGGCTTCATCACCGGGCAGACCCTCTCCGTCTCCGGCAGCCCGTAGTCAGAGACGGATCTCCGCGCGGTCCTTGCGGCGGTAGTGAAGCAGCGCCAGGCGCGCGGTGCGGCGCACCAGCCCGTGCAGCGGAATCGGCGCGAGCGGCGTGGGCGCGAGGGCGAGTTGCTCATCCGGCACCCCGAGCGCGGCGTCGCGCATCACCTCGCCCATGCCCATCGCGAGCGCGAGGCCACGGCCGTTGCAGCCGGTCCAGCCGACCAGCCCGTCCGGCGTGCGGTGCAGGCGCGGCAGGCGATCCGTGGTCATGGCGATGCGCCCGCCCCAGAAGAACGGAAAGGCGATGGCGGCGAGCTCGGGGAACACCGCGCCCAGCCGCGCGCGCACCACCGCCGGCAGGCGCTGGCGGGCGAAGGCCTGGATCGCCAGCGCACCGCCGCTGATCAGCCTCCCCTCGCGGTCCTTGTGGAAATAGCGCAGGTCGTAGCGCGTGTCGGAGGCGGCCTCGTCGCCGGGCAGGATGCGCGCGGCGAGGGCGGGCGGGAGGATCTCGGTCGCGAGCTGGTAGCTGGTGACGGGCACGACGGTGCGCGCAAGGCCCGGCCAGAGCGAATCCGCATGGGCCGCCGTGACGACGACGACCTTGCGGCAGCGCACGGCGCCCTGCGGGGTGGACACGCGCCAGCCGTCGGCCTCGCGGGCGAGGCGCAGGGCGCGGCTGTGCTCGTGGATGCGCACCCCCTCCTGCTGGGCGGCGCGGGCGAGGCCGCGGGTGAAGGCCAGCGGATTGATGTGGCCGCCGCCGGCATGACGCCAGCCGCCGGCATAGGCGGGGCTGCCGAGATGCTCGTGCATCGCGATTGCATCGAGATACGTGGCGGGGGCGCCGCGGCGGGCCCATTGCGCCGCCCGGCGCTCGGCGAGGCGGGCACGGCCTGGGGTGTGGGCGGGCTGGATCCAGCCGGTGCGCACGGCGTCGCAGTCGATGGCGTAGCGGGCGACGGTCTCGAACAGGAGATCGGCCGAGGCCTGGAGCATGGCGAGAAAGCGCTCGCCCCTGCCCTCGCCCATCACCCTCAGCACGGCCTCGGGGTCGTGGCGGGTGAGGGTCGGGATCACCTGGCCGTTGTTGCGCCCCGAGGCGCCGGCGCCGATCGTCGCGGCCTCGAGCAGCAGCACCGAGAGGCCGGCCCGGCGCAGCGCGAGGGCCGCGGCGAGGCCGCCGATACCGCCGCCGACGACCACGACGTCCGCCTCGGCCGCGCCCTCCAGCGCCGGGGCGGCGAACGCCTCGCGGGCGAGGCGCGCATAGAGGGCCGAGGGCGGGACGCCAGCCATGGACCGAGGATAGCGCCCGGGACGGCGGCGGACAACACGACGCGCGGCCGGATCCGTATCGCAAGCGTTTCGTCCACGGCAGGTGCGCGACGCCCTAAGAATCCGCTTGTGCCACGGGGATGCACCTGTAAAGTCGCGGCCCGTGCCGCGGGCGGCACGCCACGAGCAGCGGAATGCGACAGGGGGAAGGTCGGATGACAAGCGAATCGGAGAGCAGGCTCGTCCTGGGACGGCGCGAGCTGGCGCTGGGGGCGGCAACCCTCTCGGTGGCCGCGGCCACGCCGGCGCTGGCCGCCGGGACCGGGAAGTTCATCACCGCCAATAATAACAGTTACGATACGCTCGACCCGCATGTGGTGTTCGACATCGGGCGCATCGCCTCCCGCCTCAACCTCTACGACGCGCTGGTGCGCTGGACGGACGACCCGCCGAAGCTGAACATGTGGCTGGCGGAGAAGGTCGACATCTCGCCCGATGCGCTGACCTACACCTTTACACTCAAGGACGCGAAGTTCCATGACGGCACGCCGATCACGGCGGAGGATGTCGTCTATTCGATGGAGCGCATCCTGGCGCTGAAGAAGGGGGCGTACGGATTGTTCTCCTCGGTGGTGAAGCCGGGGACGACAAAGGCGCTCAACCCGAAGACGGTGCAGTTCAGGCTCACCAGCCCCTACGCGGTGTTCATGGCGGTGCTGCCCGAGATGTGGGTGGTCAACTCCAAGATGGTGCGTGCGCACGAGCACAACGGCGACTGGGGCGCGGGGTGGCTGGCGCGCCACGAGGCCGGGTCGGGCTCGTTCCGCCTCACGCATTACGATCCCGCGGTGGGCTTCGCCGCCGACCGCTATGCCGCCCATTTCATGGGCTGGGGACCGAAATACCTCGACAGCATCGAGTTCCGCGGCATCCTCGAGGTGGCGAGCCGGGTGCTCGGGCTCGAGAAGGGCGAGTTCGACGCGCTCGACGGCTACACGCCCTATGACCAGATCAAGCGCCTGCGCGGCAAGCCGAAGGTGAAGATCCTCACCGAACCGTCGCTGCGGACGATGTATTTCATCATTCACAACCGCCGCCCGCCGCTCGACGACGTGAACATGCGCCGCGCGCTCTGCTATGCGTTCGACTACAACGGCTTCATCAACAACCTGCTCGACGGCTCCGTGGTGCGCAACGCCGGCATCATTCCCGATCCGATGTGGGGCGCGCCGAAGGACCTCCAGGGCTACACCTACGACCTCGACAAGGCGAAGGCGGCGCTGGCGAAGGTGAAGGGGCCGATGCGCACGCTCACCATCAATGCGCTGGGCGGCTATCCGCAGAGCGGACAGGCGGCGGAACTGCTGCAGAGCGGGCTGGCGAAGATCGGCGTCAAGGCGACGATCCAGAGCCAGCCGTGGCCGGTCGTCGCGGCGCGTCTCGGCGACGAGCAGAAGAGCGCCGACCTGATCCCGCTCTGGCGCAGCGCCTATTTTGCCGATCCGCACAATTGGACCGGCTACATCTACAACAGCAAGCAGATCGGGCGGGGCAATCTCAGCTTCTTCAGCAACAAGCGCTTCGACGAACTGACCGACAAGGCGCTGGTGCTGGTGAAGCAGGCGGACCGCCAACCCCTCTACGAGGAAGCGTCGCGCATCCTGGTCGACGAGGCGGCGGGACTGTTCATCTACAACACCAACTACTACGGCGCCTTCAACGACCGCGTGCAGGGCGTGCGCTACTGCCCGATCGCCGACGCTCAGGACATGCGCTGGCAGTGGCTCGCCTGAGCCGCAACGCGTGCGGCTGCTTGGACTGATTGCACGCCGGCTGGTCTGGGTTCCCGCAACCCTGATCGGCCTGGTGGTGCTGGTGTTCGTGATCTCGCATGTCGTGCCGAACGATCCGGCGCGGATCATCGCGGGCGAGAACGCGACGACGGCGCAGCTCGCCGCGCTGCGCCACCAGTACGGCTTCGACCTGCCGTTGCCCGAGCAGTTGCTGCGCTACATCATCCAGGTCGCCCGCGGTGACATGGGCGTGAGCCTCTATACGCAGACGCCGGTGGCGGGCGAGATCTGGCGGCGGCTGCCGGCGACGATGGAGCTCGCGGTCTATGCGATGGCGGTCGCGGTGCTGCTCGGCGTGCCGCTCGGCGTCGCGGCGGCGCTGCGGCGCAATTCCTGGTTCGACCACACGCTGCGGGTGCTGACGGTCTCGGGGCTTGCGATCGCCGCGTTCTGGCTCGCGATCCTGCTGCAGCTGCTGTTCGCGATGTGGCTGAACCTGACGCCGGTGCAGGGGCGGGTCAGCGATTTCGGACCGAGCGGGATCACCGGGTTCTACACCATCGACGCCGCGCTCGCCGGCGACTGGTCGACCGAGCTCGACGTGCTGCGCCATCTGGCGCTGCCGGTGATGACGCTGGCCTTCCCGGCGATGGCGACGATCGTGCGCTTCACCCGCGCCGGGGTGATCGGCACGCTGGGCAGCTTCTTCGTCGACTACCAGCGCGCGATGGGCGTGCCGTGGCGCGTCACCGTCTGGCGTTACGTGCTGCGCTCCGCGCTGACCGGAACCCTGACGCAGATCGGCCTGGTGTTCGGCAACCTGCTGGCCGGCGCGGTGGTGGTCGAGGCGGTGTTCGACTGGCCCGGGCTCGGGCAGTTCGCGGTCAACTCGATCCTGCAATCGGATTACAACGCCATTCTCGGCTTCACCATCTATGTCGGCGTGATGTTCATCGTGGTCAATCTGCTGATCGATGTCGGGCAGGTGCTGCTCGACCCGCGCGGCCGATGAAGCTGCTGGGGCGCATCGCACGCGACCGGGTGGCGCTCGCCGGCCTGCTGGTGCTGGCGGTGATCGTGCTCGCCGCGATCTTCGCGCCGGTGCTCGCGACCTACCCGCAGGACGTGACCACCTACCATACCGCCCAGCGGCTGCTGCCGCCGAGTGCCGCGCACTGGTTCGGCACCAACCAGATGGGCGGCGACATCTATTCGCGGCTGCTGTTCGGCGCGCGCATCACGTTGATGACGGCGGTGATCGCCGTCGCCGTGTCGGTGCTGATCGGCGTGCCGATCGGCCTTGTCGGCGGCTACTGGCCCGGCTTCGTCGGCGACGGGCTGATGCGGGTGTCGGACGTGTTCCTCGCGGTGCCGCAGATCGTGCTGGCGATGGCGATCGCGGCGACGCTGGGGCCGCAGATCCAGAACGTGATCCTGGCGCTGTCGCTGACCTACTGGCCGTTCTGGGCGCGGCTCGTCTATGCCGAGACGCGCAATGCCAAGAACGAGATCTATGTCGAGGCGGCGATCGCGCTCGGGGTGCCGCCGTGGCGGGTGATGGTGCTGCATATCCTGCCGGCGATCGCGCCATCGCTGATCATCCGCACCTCGATCGGGCTCGGCGGCACGATCCTCACCGCCTCGGCGCTCGGCTTCCTCGGCCTCGGGCCGCCGCCGCCGTCACCGGAATGGGGACGGATGATCGCCGATGCGCGCGCCTTCCTGCCGGGCGCGTGGTGGAACGCGGCGGCGCCGGGCATCGCCATCCTGGTGCTGGTGATGGCGTTCAACCTGATCGGCGACGGGCTGCGCGACGTGCTCGACCCGAAGCTGCGCGGGCAGGCGCGGGCGGTCGCGGCCCCCGCGGAGGACGAAGCGGGTGACTGAGCTCGTGCGCGTCGAGGACGTGTCGGTCGATTTTCCCTCGCCGGGCGGCACGGCGAAGGTGCTCGATCGCGTGAACCTCACGATCGGCGACGGCGAGATCGTCGGGCTCGTGGGCGAATCGGGCTGCGGCAAGACGACGCTCGCACGGCTGATCCTGGGCGTGCTGCCCAAGGGGGCGGCGGTCCGCGGGACCGCGATTTCGTTTTCGGGTCAAAACGTCCTCGGCGATCGGGCGGAGACGGCGCGCCGGCAGCTCGGCTTTCGCATCGGCTTCGTGCCGCAGGAACCGCGCGCGGCGCTGAGCCCGCTGTTCCCGATCGGGGTGCAGGCCGCCGAGATCCTGCGCTGGTCGGGCAGCAGCGGCGACCGTGCGGGGATGCGGCGGCGGATTGCCGATATGTTCGCGCGCGTGCAGCTGCCGGACCCGCACGCCATCATGCACCGCTATCCGCACGAGGTCTCGGGCGGGCAGCTGCAGCGGGTGCTGATCGCCATGGCACTGCTGCGCGAACCGCGCCTGGTGGTGGCCGACGAGCCGACGACGGCGCTCGATGTCACCATCCAGGCGCAGATCCTGACGCTGCTGCGCCGGCTGGCGCTGGAGCAGAAGGTGGCGGTGCTGTTCACGACGCACGACCTCGGCGCCGCGTGGGAGATCTGCGACCGCATCACCGTCATGTATGCGGGACAGGAGGCGGAGAGTGCCGCGGTGGGCACGTTCTTCGCGCAGCCGCGCCACCCCTATGCCGGGTTGCTGCTGGGTAGCATGCCCCGGCCCGGCGCCGGGCTGCCGGAGAGCATCACCGGCGCGGTGCCCAACCTCGTGACGCCGCCCGGCGGTTGCCGCTTTCATCCCCGCTGCCCGCGCGCCCTGCCCATCTGCCGCGCCGAGCGGCCGGCGCCGGCGGGCCCGGCCGGCCAGAGCGTGCGCTGCCACAACCCGTTGCCGGAACGCGATGCCGCCTGACAGTCAAAACCCGACCCTCGCGGTCGAATCCCTGGTCACGCATTTCCCGATCCGCAATTCGTTCGGGATACGCACCGGCTGGCTGCGCGCGCTCGACGGCGTCACGCTCGATGTGGCGCCGGGCGAGGTGCTGGGCGTGGTCGGCGAATCCGGCTGCGGCAAGAGCACGTTCGGCAAGACGCTGTGCGGCATCCACCGCGCCTCGGGCGGGCGCATCGTCTTCCAGGGCGAGGATGCGACCCATGCCGGCTCGGCGCAGGCGAAGCGGCTGCGGCGCAAGCTGCAATACTGCTACCAGGATCCCTCCGCCTCGCTCGACCCCAACTGGACGATCGGCCGCTCGCTCGCGGAGCCGCTGGTCATCCACACCCGCCTGTCGGCCGCCGAGCGGATGGCGCGCGTGCACGCGGCCCTCGAGGATGTGGGGCTCGCGCGCGAGCATCTCTCGCTCTACCCGCACGAGATCAGCGGCGGACAGCAGCGGCGCGTCGGGCTGGCGCGGATCCTGATGCTGCAGCCGAGCCTGGTGGTGCTGGACGAGCCGACGGCGGGGCTCGACCTGTCGGTGCAGGCGCGGGTGCTGCGGCTGCTGATGGACCTGCGCGAGCGCCATGCGCTGAGCTACATCTTCATCAGCCACGACCTCTCGGTGGTGCGGCTGATCTGCCGGCGCGTGGCGGTGATGTATCTCGGGCGGGTGGTGGAGATCGGGCCGGCGGAGGCGGTGTTCGGCGCGCCGTCGCATCCCTACACCGCGGCGCTGCTCTCGGCGCTGCCGGTGGTCGGCGGCGAGCGGATCAGCGAACGCTTCCGCCTCGAGGGCGAGCCGCCGAGCCCCGGCCGGTTGCCCGGCGGGTGCCGCTTCCGGCAGCGCTGCCCGCGCGCGGGACCCGCGTGCGCGCAGCAGGAGCCGGAACTGACGCCGGGTGGCGAGGGCCACGCCGTCGCCTGCCATTTCCCGCTCGCCTCGTAAGGCGGCGGCCCGCCCGTTTCAGGCCGGCAGGCCGAAGGCGTAGGCGTCCATGCGCAGGATCGAGTACTCGGTCGAGCGGTGCAGGCGCCGCACGGCCCCCGCGCCGCCGGCCCCGAGGGCGGTGAACAGCGGCAGCAGGTGTTCCTCGGTCGGGTGCTCGTCGGCGGCGTGCGGCGCGCGCGAACGGTAGGCGAGCAGCGCCTCGGTGTCGCCGTGGCCGATCGCCGCGTCCATCCAGTCGCTGAAGGCGGTGACGTCGTCGCTCTCGGGCGCATCGATGGCCTGGCCGCGGAAGCGGCGCAGGTCATGGGTGAAGCTGCCGGACCCAAGCATCAGGACGCCTTCCTCGCGCAGCGGCGCCAGCGCCTGGCCGATGGCGAAGGCATGGCGGGGACCGAGACGCGATTGCACCGAGAGTTGCAGCGTCGGGATGCTCGCGTCGGGCCAGGCGAGCAGCAGCGGGATCCAGGCGCCGTGGTCGAGCCCACGCGAGGGATCGGTGCCAGCGGCGAAGCCCGCCTTGCCGAGCCGGGCGGCGATGTCGCCGGCGAGGGCGGCATCGCCGGGGGCGGGGTAGCGCAGATCGTAGAGCGGGCGGGGGAAGCCGAAGAAGTCGTGGATCGTCTCGTTGCGCTCGACGGCGTTGAGCATCGGCGTCGCCGTCTCCCAGTGCGCCGAGACCACGAGAATGGCGCGCGGCCGAGGCAGCTCCGCCGCGAGGCCGGCGAGGAAGCGCGACGCCGGCGTTTGCTGCAGCGCGATCATCGGTGAGCCGTGACTGACGAAGAGTGCCGGGAGGGTCATGCGCGGCTGGCCCCAAGAGGTGTGGGCCGCAACGCATAGACCCCGTCACCGAGCAGCGCCAGCACCACCAGCGCGATCGCCCAGAACGCCGGATATTCCCAGCCGCCACCCTGGTCGGTGAAGAAGAACCCGCTGTGCAGGTGCACGAGGATGATGGCACCGACGAGGTCGGGGATGATGAGCAAGGCCGCGAGCCGGACCCAGATGCCGAGGACCAGCGCCACCGCGATGGCGACCTCCCAGGCGATGACGACGAGGCCGAACCAGCCGGGCAGGCCGAGGCTGGCGAAGAAATGCTCGGTGCCGGCCGGCGTGAAGATGAACAGCTTCAGCCAGGCATGGGCGAGCAGGAGGAAGCCGAGGGTGAGGCGCAGGACCAGGGCGCCGTAGCCTGCGGTCCGGGTGTCGATCGTTGAGGACATGGTGGAACTCCTTTCGCGGCCAAGATAGACATGCGCCAATCGCCTGGTAATTCGCGAAATTGCGGTTATCATTATGCGTTTTCGCATGGAGACCGGTATGGACTGGGACGCGCTGCACAGCTTCCTCGTCATTGCGCGCGAGGGCACCCTGTCGGCGGCGGCCCGGCGGCTCGGCGTGCGCCAGTCGACGATGGGACGGCGGCTCGCGGCGCTGGAGGAGAGCGCCGGCGTGCGGCTGCTGGAGCGGGTGCCGCGCGGATTCCGCCTCACCGAGGCCGGCGAGGCGGCGCGCGCCGAGGTGGAGCGGATGGAGGCGGCGGCGCTGGCCGCGGAACGCGCGGTCAGCGGGCGTGACGTGCGGCTGGAGGGCGTCGTGCGGCTGACCACGGTGAGCGATTTCGCCGCCCCGGTGCTGATGCAGGCGCTCGCGGCGCTGCACCGACGCCACAGCGGCATCCTGATCGAGCTGATCTCCGACGACCGCACCTTCTCGCTCGCCGCGCGCGAGGCCGACCTCGCGATACGCCTCGCGCGACCGCGCGGGCAGTCCCTGCTCGGGCGCAAGGTGGGCGAGATTTCCTTCGGCCTCTATGCGAGTGCGGACTATCTCGCCGCACAGGGTGCCGCCTTCCGCCAGGGCGGCGACGGCGAGGGACACCGGCTGATCCTGTCGCGCGACGAGGCCGGGATGTATCCCGAGATCGACGCGCTCGCCGCCATGGCGCCGCGGGCCAGCGTCGTGCTGCGCACCGACAGCCGCGCCAGCCAGCTCGCCGCCGCGCGCGCGGGGCTCGGCATCGCCGTGCTCGGGCACCATGTCGCGGCGGGCAGCGGGCTCGTGCGCCTCGACGCCCCGCCCCTGCCCGGACGCGAGATCTGGCTGGTGCAGCACGAGGACACGCGCGAGGTGCCGCGGATCCGCGCCGCCGCCGACGCGCTGGCCGAGCAGTTGCGCGCCGCGGCACCGCTGTTCGCGGGCATGACGGAGGACCCGGCCGCGGTCAGCCGGCGAGGTCGAGGTGGAGGAACTGGTTGAACGGGCTCGCCGTGTAGTCGCCGAAGGCCTCGCCGTTGCGGAAGCCGAAGCGCCGGTAGAGGGCGAGCGCCGGCTCGAAGGCGGCACCGGAGCCGGTCTCGAGGCTCAGGCGGCGCAGCCCGCGGGCCTGGGCGACGGCCAGCACGTGCGTCAGCAGGGCGGCCGCCACCCCCTTGCGCAGATGTTGCGGCATGGTTCGCATCGACTTGATCTCGCCCGCGGTCGGCGAGAGCGCGCGCAGCGCGCAGCAGCCGAGCAGCGCCTCGCCCTCCCAGGCGGTGTAGAAGCTGATGTCCGGGCGCTGCAGGCCCGAGAGGTCGAGGGCGTAGACGCTGCCGGGCGGCGAGTTCGCCTGCATTCCGGCGAGGTGGTGGCGCAGCAGGCCGATGACCTGCGGGTCGGTGAAGTCGCCGGGGACGATCCTCATGACGGCCTCCTGATGACGGCGGCGCGCGAGGCGGCACCGCCCACCGCGCAGGACCGCCTAGCCCGGCGCCGGCACGCAGGGCAAGGCTTGACGAACCGGGCCCGGGCGTTGAACGGAGCGGCCGGGCGTGCGATGCGGAGGCAGAGCCCAGAGGGGGATGTGCATGGTTGAGAACGTCGCGCCGACGGATGTGTGGGAGCTGTTGCTGGGCGACCCGGACGCCGTGCTGGTGGATGTGCGCACCGACGCCGAATGGAGCTACGTCGGCCTGCCCGACCTCGCGGCAGCGGGCAAGCAGCCGCTGCTGATCTCATGGCAGGCGTTCCCGGCGATGGCGGTGAACCCCAACTTTGTCGCGCAGATGGCCGAGGCCGGGCTCACGCCCGAGCAGCGCGTCTTCTATCTCTGCCGCAGCGGCGTGCGCAGCCTCGCCGCCGCGCGCGCGGCGATCGAGGCCGGCTATGTCCGCAGCTACAATATCGCCGACGGGTTCGAGGGCCCGCCGGACGAGGATGGGCACCGCGGCACCGTCGCCGGGTGGAAGGCCGAGGGGCTGCCCTGGCGGCAGCGCTAGACCGATGACCGGCCGGATGACCGGCCCCCGAATGTCCGCGATCCGTGACAGACCGGCCGCCGCCCGGCGGCGCCGACCAAGGAGATGATGATGCGTTCACTGTTGATGCTGATGGCCGTCTCGTTGCTTGCCGCCGCGCCGGCCCGGGCGGGGGAGCTCACGCTCTACACGTCGCAGCCGAACAAGATCGCCGCCGAGACGGTGGCGGCGTTCGAGAAGGCGGACCCCGGGGTGCATGTCTCGGTGTTCCGCTCCGGGACGACGCAGGTGATGAACAAGCTCGGCGCCGAGTTCATGGCCGGCCGGCCGAAGGCGGACGTGCTGCTGATCGCCGACGCGATGAGCATGCAGGCGCTCAAGCAGCAGGGCCGGCTGCTGCCCGACCCCGGGCAGGATGTCACCGGCTTCGCGCCCGGAACCTACGATCCGGGGCGGACCTATTTCGGAACCAAACTGATCACCACCGGCATCGTCTACAACAAGGCGGCCCCCTTTGTGCCGCATTCGTGGAAGGATCTGCTGCGGGCGAAGGCGCGCGGGCAGGTGGTGCTGCCCTCGCCGCTGTATTCGGGCGCGGCGATGATCACCATGGGCGCGTTCACCGAAAACCCGGCCATCGGCGCCGACTATTTCAAGAAGCTGGCGGCTGAGCGGGCGATCAGCGTCGCCGGCAACGGCGGCGTGCTGAACCAGGTGCAGAGTGGATCGCGGGCGTTCGGGATCGTCGTCGACTTCATGGCGCTCAATGCGAAGGCGAAGGGTGCGCCGGTCGGCTTCGTGTTTCCCCGCGAAGGCGTCACCGCGGTGACGGAGCCGGTGGCGATCCTCAAGACGACCCGCAATGCGAAGGACGCGCGGGCGTTCGTCGCGTTCCTGCTCTCGCCGGCCGGGCAGCGCCTCGCGGCGCGGCAGGGCTTCATTCCGGCACGGCAAGGAATCGCACCGCCGCCCGGTTTCCCGTCCGCCGGGCCGATCCACCTGATGACGATGGATATCGGGCGTATCCTGAAAGACAGCACGCGGCTGAAGCAGCAGTTCTCCGACCTGTTCGGGGGCTAGGCTGAGCGACGGCGGCTCGCCCGGCAGGCCGGCCGCGCGGGCATGAGACGCGCGGTCTGGCTGCCTCTGGGCTGCGGCGCGTTGCTGGCGCTGGCCGCTTTTCCCCCGCTCATCCGCCTCGCTGCCGTCACGCTTTCGCCGGCGAGCCTGGCGGTCCTCGCGAGCCCGATCGCGCGCGCGGCGCTGCTGCACAGCGTGGCGATGGGGATCGTGAGCACGGTGCTCGCGGGCGTGCTGGGCACGGTCTTCGCCGTGCTGCTGACGCTGACCGACCTGCCGGCGCGGCGCACCGTCGCGTTCCTGTTCCTGCTGCTGCTGATCGTGCCGCCGCAGATCACCGCCCAGGCCTGGATCGTGCTGCTGGGCCCCTCCTCGCCGCTGCTCGCGCCGCTCGGGCTGGCGCCAAGACCGGGCAGCGAGCCGCTCTACGGGCCGGGGGGAGTCGCGTTCCTGCTCGCCGTCGAACAGGCGCCGATCGTCTACCTGGCGCTGCGCGCCTCGCTCGCGGCCATTCCCGCGGACCTGATCGAGGCGGCGCAGGCGGCGGGCGCGGGACGGGCACGCCAGATCGGGCTCGCGCTCGAGCTGGCGCGACCGGGACTGCTCGGCGGGCTGTCGCTCTCCTTCGTCGCGGCGATCGGCAATTTCGGCACGCCCGCGCTGCTGGCGATCCCGGGGCGCTACCCGATGCTGACGACGCTGATCTACCAGCGCCTCACCGGCTTCGGGCTCGGCTCCATCGGCGAGGCGGCGGCGCTGGCGCTGCTGCTCGCGTTGCTGGCGCTGGCGGGCGCGAGCGGCGAGGCGCTGATGGCGCGGCGGCGGGCCACGGCACCGGGACGCGTCGCCCGCCTCGCGCTCGGGCGCTGGCGGCGGCCGGCGGCGGCGATGGTGGGCATGACCCTCGCCGGGCTGCTGGCAGCGCCGCTTGCCGCGCTGCTGCTGACCGCGCTGCTGCCGACGCTGGGCGTGCAGCCGGACGCGGCGACGCTCGGGCTCGGCAATTTCCGCTCCATCCTGGCCGCGGGGGCGACGCGGCGGGCCTTGCTCGACTCGCTGGTGCTGGCGCTCGGCGCGGGCGTTGTCCTGGCGGCGCTGCTGGTCGCGGTGTGCCATGCGGCGCGGCGGGCGCGGGCGGCGCGGGCGCTGCTGGCGGCGCTCGAGGTGCCCTATGTCGTGCCCGGGCTGGTGCTGGCGATCGGCTGCATCCTCGTCTTCCTGCGCCCGATCGCGGGGATCACGCTCTACAACTCGCTCGGCATCATCCTGGTGGCGTATCTCGCGCGGTTCGCGGCCCTGGCGCGCCGGCCCCTGGGCGCGGTGATGGCCACGCTCGACCCGGCACTCGAGGAGGCGGCGGCCGCCGCCGGCGCCGCCCCCCTGCCCCGGTTCGCCACCGTGATCCTGCCGCTGGCACTGCCGGCGGCGGTGTCGGCGGCGACGCTGGTGTTCCTTGCGGCCTTCAACGAACTCACGGTCTCGGCGCTGCTGTGGTCGGCGGGGCACGAGACGCTCGGGGTCGCGGTGTTCAACCTCGAGCAGGCTGGCGAAGCGACGCGGGCGGCGGCGCTGTCCGTGGTCGCGATGGTGGCGACGGTGGCGCTGATGCTCGGCGCGGGCGTGGCCCTGCGTGGGCGCCGCCTGCTGCCGTGGCAGGCATGACGCGGCTCCGCGTGGTGGGGGCGGGCAGGTTGGCAGCGGGCATGTTGGGCCGCCGATGACCGACGGATTGCTGATCGAGGGCGTGGCCAAGGGCTTTGGCGGCAGCACGGTGCTCGCGGATGTCTCGCTCGCGGTCGCCCCCGGCGAGGCGGTGGCGCTGCTCGGCCCCTCGGGCTCGGGCAAGTCCACGCTGCTGCGGCTGGTCGCGGGGTTCGAGCGCACGGACCGGGGACGCATCAGCTTCGACGGGACGGTGCTCGACGAGGCCGCCCTCTTCGTCGCGCCGGAGCGGCGGCGGTTTGGCTTCGTGTTCCAGAACTTCGCGCTGTGGCCGCATCTCGATGCCGCGCGCAACGTCCGCTACCCGCTCGACCGCGCGGGCGTGCGGCGCGCGGAGGCGAGCGGACGGGCCGAGTCGGCGCTGCGCCTCGTGGGGCTGGCGGGGTTCGGCGGGCGCGACGTGGCCCTGCTGTCGGGCGGGCAGCGCCAGCGCGTCGCCCTGGCGCGCGCCATGGTGGCGGAGCCGCGGCTGGTGCTGCTCGACGAGCCGCTGGCCAATCTCGACCCGCACCTGAAGGGGACGATGCTGGCCGAGATCGCGGCGCTGCGCGCCCGCGCGGGGGCCGCGATGCTCTATGTGACGCACGACCAGGGCGAGGCGATGGCGATCGCCGGACGGATTGCCGTGATCGAGGGGGGCCGGCTGCGCCAGGTGGCGGACCCGAGGACACTCTACCGCGAGCCGGCGGATGCGTTCGTCGCCGGCTTCGTCGGCCGCGGCGCGTTGCTGCCGGCGATGGTGGTGGACCAGGCGCATGCGCAGATCGGCGGGCAGGTCCTGGCGGCACGGATGGCGCCGGGAACACCGGCCGGACCGGCGCGGGCGCTGATCCGCCCGGAGGGGGTGCGCGCGGCGGCCTCGGGCCTTGCGGCGCGGGTGCTCGGGGCACGCTACCGCGGCGGCGGCTGGGAGCTTCGCCTCGCCCTCGGCGGCGGCGAGGTGCTGATGGACGTGGCCGACGGCGAACCGCCGGACGGCGAGCTGCGCGTGACGCTGGACGCTCCCTGGATCATCCGCGACTAGCCACCGGCCGGGCGGCGCGGCATGGTGGGACGATGAAGCGTTTCCTGGTTCCGCTCCTCCTCGCTCCGCTGGTGCTCGGCGGCTGTACGACGTCGTTCGGCGGCGGCCCGCGCGCGGGCGCGACCCGCGAGCAGATCGACGCCTGCGAGGCGCGCGCCGACGAGATCTACGCGCTGCGCCACCCCGCGGACACGATGCGCGCGGACAACGAAGCGGCGGCCCTCGGCAGCCCGTTCTCGGCGGGGACGGGACGCAGCGAAACCCAGCTGCTGGCCGGGCGCCACGCGCGCGAGGCGCTGGTGAACGACTGCCTCAACGGGCAGACCGGCACCGCGCCCACCAACGTGAAACGGCCGAAACCACAAAGCTGAGGCAGGCGCGGCGCATGATCATCGACGCACAGGTGCATGCCTACGAGGCCAACACGCCGGCGCGGCCCTGGGCGAGCGTGCCCAATTGGCCGGCGCATGTGACCGGCAAGGAAATGGTGGCGGCGATGGACGCGCTCGGGATCGACGGCGCGATCCTGATCTCCGCCTTCGCGATGTACCGTTTCGACGGCAGCTACGCCGCCGCGGTGCAGCGCGCCTTCCCCGATCGTTTCGCCATCATCAAGCCGGTGGATCCCGACGACCCGGCGGTGGACGAGGTGATCGGCGCGTGGAAGCGCACGCCGGGGGCGGTCGCGGTGCGGATCATGATGCCGGCCGAGGCGCCCCGGCCGGCGGACGATCCGGGCTGTTCGCGCATCGTCCGCGCGGCGACGCGGCACGGCCTGCCGGTCAACCTGCATTGCTGGGGCAATCTGGGCGCCGCCACGGCGCTCATCGACCGCCATCCCGAGGCGCGGTTCGTGATCGACCATCTGGGCCTGGTGCAGCCGGCGGTGCGACCCGCGCCCGCCGATGCCTGGGCGGCGTTGCCGCAGGTGCTCGACCTGGCGCGGCGCGACAACGCGGTGATCAAGGTCTCGGGCGCCTGCACGCTGTCGCACGCGGCCTATCCGTTCGACGATATCTGGGAACCGCTGGCGCGGGTCTTCGAGGCGTGGGGCTTCGAGCGCTGCCTGTGGGGGACGGATTGGACGCGTGCCTTCGCGGTGGTCGACCAGGAACAGGCGACCACGCCGTTCCGGCTCACGCAAAGGCTGAGCGACAGCGAGCGGGCGATGCTGATGGGCGGCGCCTGCGCGCGCTTCTACGGCTGGCAGCCGCGCCGCTAGGCCGGGCGGGACCCGTCCGCCGCGGCCTCACCGTTTCGGCACGTGAATGAAGCCCGGCTTGCCGACCTGGTCGGGGAATTGCGGGATGCGGCGAAACTTCGACGTATCGTAGCCAAGGGCCGCGAAGCGTGCCAGCAGCGCGTGGTATTCGCCGTCATCCATCCGCCGGTGGCGCGACAGCACCCAGCCATAGCCGCGCCCGGGATAGCCGACCAGCGCGGTCTGGTAGCCGGGGTCGACGTAGAGGATCAGGTAGGAGAAATAGAGCGGCCAGAGGGGGGATTCGCGCCAGTAGGCGCCCTCGGTGCCCTTGACCACATAGCCGTTCATGACGAAGCGCGACGGCTTCGCGCCGAATCCGCCGCTGCGCCCGTGATAGACATCGCGAACCGCACCATGCGGAAAGCTGACATCGAAGAAGCTGGCGACGTTCCCGCGCTCGGCGAAATAGGGAATGTTGGCGATGATGTACCAGCGCCCGGCGTAGCGCGTCAGATCGACATGGCGGGCGAGCGGCTGATGGGTCCCGAAGGTGGTGCAGCCGGCCAGCATCAGGCCTGCGAACAGCAGAACCGCTATCCTTCTCATGACACGCGCTCGTAACGAACGTGGGAACCGTCGCGGGCGACGAAGACGAGGCCGGTCCAGGTGGCGGAGGGGGTGTACCAGATGCGTATGTTGGCGGGTCCCGTGATCGAATAGCAGGAGGCCGGAAGCAAGGTTCCGTTGGCCAGGCGGACCGGATCGGAGCCGAGCGGGGTCACGCGCGGGTGCAGGAGCTTGCCGTCCTGCAGGTTGATCCAGGGGCCGTGCAGCTCGGCTTCGTTCCAGTGGCTGGCGATCACCGCGCCGGCGGGAGCGGCATAGGGCGCGGTGCCGCTGCCCTCGACGAGCAAGGCACCGTTGCGGCGCGTCGCGCGCATGAAGTGGCGCGTGCCGTCGTCGTTGGCGGCGGCCGAGGCCGCCATGCAGCGCCCGCCCTCCCAGTGTTCCCGGCCCCGCAGCTTGTAGCGATAGAGCACGAGCGGGCCGAAGCGCACCGCGATGTCGACGGCAATGGCGATGTTGGTCCGGTTCGTCCCACGCTCGAACCGGATCACATGCGTACCGATCCACGAGCCGTCGCGACGCAGGTGGAAACGCAGCGGCGAGGAACGCGGCACGCCGGGCATCGCCACGGCGCCGGCGAGCAGGGTCCGCCGGGTCAGCATGGCGCAGGCTGCAGCTGCCACAGGCCGACATCGATGCGCCCGGTGCGGAAACCGGCCTCGCAATAGGCGAGGTAGTAGTCCCACAGGCGACGGAAATGCGGCGGGAAGCCGAGGGCGGCGATCTGCGGCCAGGCGGCATCGAAGCGCGCGCGCCAGGCGGCAAGGGTGAGCGCGTAGCTCGCGCCGAAGCCTTGCTGGCGGGTGATGGCGAAGCCATGCGCGGCGGCCAGCCTCGCGATCTCGCCCGGCGAGGGCAGCATTCCGCCGGGAAAGATGAAGCGCTGGATGAAATCCGCCCCCTGGCGATAGCTTGCAAGCCAAGGGTCGGCGATGGTGATAGCCTGGATCACCACCACGCCGCCGGGTGCCAGCCGCTTTCGCAACGTCGCGAAATAGGCGTCCCAGTAAGCCTCGCCCACCGCCTCGATCATTTCGATGGAGACGATCCTGTCGAAGCACCCTTCGCTGTCGCGGTAGTCCTGCAACAGCAGGCGCGCCCGCCCAGCGAGACGGGCGCGGGCATGGGCAAGCTGCGCGGGCGAGAGGGTGATGCCGGTCACCTCGGCGCCGGCATCGGCGAGCCGGGCGGCAAGCTCGCCCCAGCCGCAGCCGATCTCGAGCACCCGATCGCCGGGCCGGACGGCGAGCATGTCGAGCACCAGCGCGTGCTTCGCCGCCTGCGCCGCTTCGAGCGACATGTCCGGGTGCCGATAGAGGGCCGAGGAGTAGTTCATTCCGGCATCGAGCCAGAGTTCGTAGAACGCATTGCCGAGGTCGTAATGCGCGACGATGTTGCGCCTGCTGCCAGCGCGGGTGTTGGACCGCACGAGATGCGCCAGGCGGTGGAAGAGGCGCACCGGCCGGGGCCCAAAGGCTGCGGGAATGTGGTCCATGTTCCGCGCCGCGAGTTCGAGCAGCGCCACGAGATCCGGGCTCGACCAGTCGGCATCGATGAAGGATGCCGCGAAACCGTTGTCGCCACCGAGCAGAAGGCGCCACAGCGCGCGCCAGCGATGCAGCACCCAGACCGCTTCGGGCCCCGCTGCAGACCCCGCTGCGCGCAGCGTGCTGCCGTCGGGCAGGACCACGCTCAGCGTCCCGGTTTCGATCCGGGCCAGCAGCAACGCCAGGAGGCGCCGCGCCAGGTGCGCGCCTTCGCGCCGGCGCGCGGAGGGCAAGGCGGTGGCCTGGTCGCTCATGCCGTCCCTCCGCGTGCGACGATGCTGATCGGTTCGGCGGGCGGGGCGGGGCGCGCCTGGATGCGCAGCCCCTTGCGCCACAGCTTCGCCGCCTCCCAGTGGATGGCGCCGAGCACCTGGGCGGCAAGCAAGGGATGGCGGACGAAGCCGGCCAGCAGGGCCGCGTCGGTCAACGGCTGACGCCGCAGGGCCATGGCCGCCTTGAGCACCGGCCCCGCGGCATCGCTCGCCTCGATCGCCACCGCCAGCCGCTCGCCCGGGGGAACCAGGCGGAAGCGATAGCGCAGCCCCATGTCCATGAAGGGCGACACAAAGAACGTCTTGGCGCAGGATTGATGCACCGGCCGGTCCGCCCCGGACACCGGGATCAGGTAGCTGTGCCGCTGGCCGAACGTGTTGTTGACCTCGTAGAGCACGGCGCGCAGTGCGCCCTCGGCATCGTGGCACAAGAAGAGGCTGAGTGGATTGAAGACGGTGCCGAGCACACGCGGCATCGCCAGCAACAGGATGCGCCCGCCGCGCGCCTCGATCCCGGACGCCGCCAGCGCCGCCTCCACCTGGGTGCGCAGCGGCGTCGCGTCGCCCGCCAGGTGGTCGCGGCGCGAGAATCCGACCAGGTTGAAGCGCTCGGCCGAAAACCAACGCAGCCGCGCGGAGAGCTCGGGGATCTCGTCGAGGTCGAGCAGCAGCGAGAACATCCGGTAGCGCAGCCGGTGGCGCACCGGGCGCAGGCGCGTGTGGACGACGGCGCCGGTGTAAATCGCGGAGCCGCTCATGCCGCGACCGCCTGCGCCGTTTCCGGCAGGCGCCCCGATGCCGCGGCGACGTGCCACGGGCGCCGCACGCCGCCGATGGCCTCGGCCACGGCGAGGCCGGCCTGCAACCCGTCCTCGTGGAAGCCGGAGCCGAACCAGGCGCCGCAGAACCAGGTGCGGCGCTGGCCCTGGAGGCCCCACAACGCACGCTGCGCGCGCATCGCCGCCGCATCGAAGAGCGGATGGGCGAAGATTTCGCGGCGGATCACCGTCTCCGGTCGCGGCTCGCGCGTCGGGTTGAGGGTGACGAACACCTGGCCCGCCTGGGCCGGAAGCGGCTGCAAGCGGTTCATCCAGTAGGTGACGCAGGGTTCGGCGCCACCGAGATAATTCCAGCTCGACCACAGCGCCCGCCGGCGCGGCATCAGCGACGGATCGCGGTGCATCACGGCCACGTTGCGGCTGGTGGCGAGCGCGCCCAGAAGCTGCGTCTCGGCGGCGGAGGGATCGCGCAGGAGCGCCAGCGCCTCGGGTGCGTGGGTGGCGATCACGACGTGGTCGTAACGTTCCGCCCCGGCCCCCTCGGCCTCGATCAGGATGCCGCCGGCGAGACGGTCGATCGCCCGGACGGGGCAGCGCAGCCGCATGCCGGTGGCGAGGTCCGCGGTCAGGCGGCGGACATATTCCCGGCTGCCGCCCGCGACGGTGCGCCATTGCGGCCGGTCGCGCAGCTTCAGCAGGCCGTGATTGGCGCAGAAGCGGATGAAGGCGAGCGCCGGATAGTCGCCGACGCGCGAGGCCGGGGTGGACCAGATGGCCGCGGCCATCGGCAGCAGATGGTCGCGCACGAAGGCCTCGCCATAGCCGCGCGCGGTGAGGTAGGCGTCGAGCGAAACGGCCGGATCGAGCCAGGCGGCATCGGCCTCGGCCTCGCGATAAAAGCGTACGATGTCGCGCAGCATGCTCCAGAAGCGCGGCCGCACCAGGTTGCGCTTCTGGCCGAAAAGACCGGCGATATCGGTGCCGGCATACTCGACCGCGCCGCCCGCCAGCGAGACGGCGAAGGACATGTCCGAGGCCACGCTGGGCACGCCGAGATGCTCGAACAGGGCCGTGAGATTCGGGTAGGCCGGTGGGTTGTAGACGATGAAGCCCATGTCCACGGGCACGCTGGCGCCGTCGACCGGCACGTCCACCGTGAGGCTGTGCCCGCCCGGGCGCGCCGCTGCCTCGTAGAGCGTCACGTCGTGCGCCTGGCGCAGCAGCCAGGCGGCGCCCATCCCGGCGATCCCCGCCCCCACGACCGCAATACGCATGTGCCGCATCCCCGCCCTAACCGTGCTTCCTGAGGTCGATTACGATGCACGCCGGGATTCGGATCACCGGCCGGTGATCCGGTCCGCGCAAGGCTGCGTAAAGGGGGCATGTATGTATCGCGCCAGCCCTGGAAGGTCTGGGCCGGGTTCGTCCCGCGCTACCAGGAGGTCAGTCCGATGACGGATGGCGCCGATGTCTCCGACGCGGGCGCGCTGATCGAGGCCGTGGCGCGCGGGGATCGCGCGGCGTTCGCAACCCTGTTCGGGCTCTATGCGCCGCGGCTCAAGGCGTTTCTGATCCGCCGCGGCATCGCGGCGGCGGAAGCTGAGGAACTGGCGCAGGAGGCGATGCTCGCGGTGTGGCGCAAGGCCGGGCAGTTCGATCCCGCCCGCGCCACCGCCGCGGCCTGGCTGTTCGCGATCGCCCGCAACCTCGGGATCGACCGGCACCGCCGCGTCCGCCCGGCGCCGGAACCCGATCCGGCCCTGGAGCCCGAGCCACCGGCGCCCGCCGACCGCCTGCTCGACGAGGCGCAGCGCTCCGCGAGGGTGCGCGAGGCCCTCACCAGCCTGCCCGCGGACCAGGCGCAGGCGCTCCGGCTCGCCTTTTTCGAGGGCTGCTCGCATGCGGACATGGAACGTATCCTCGGCATCCCGCTTGGAACCGTGAAATCGCGCCTGCGGCTGGCGATGGGCCGGCTGCGCACGGCGCTGGGAGACCTGGCATGATCCGCCAACATCCCGCGGAGGCCAGCCTGCTGGCCTGCGCCGCGGGCACCCTGCCCGCCGCCCATTCCCGGGTGATCCGCGTGCACGCGGCGCTGTGCCCCGCCTGCGCCGCCGGGCTGCACGCCGCCGAAGCAGCCGGGGGGGTGCTGCTGGAGGAGCTCGAGCCGGTGACGCTCGCGCCGCAGGCGCTGGCGCGCACGCTGGCGCGGCTGGACGAGGCCCGGCCGGAGCCCGCCCCGGCGCGCTTCGACCTCGCCGCGCTCGCCACCGGGCGCTGGCGGCACGTGGCCCCGGGCATCGCGATGATGCCGCTGCTGGCGCGCGATGCGACGGACAGCCGGCTCGACCTGATCCGCGTCGCGCCGGGACGGGCGCTGCTCGAGCATGGGCACGAGGGCGCGGAGACAACCTGCGTGCTGCGCGGCGCCTTCACGGACGGCGTGGGGACCTATGGCCCGGGCGACTGCGTCGAGACGGATCCGGCGCTCTCGCACCGGCCGCGCGCGCTGGCGGGCGAGGATTGCGTGTGCCTGATCGCCACCACCCACCACCTGCGCCCGCAATCGTGGCTCGGCCGGTTGGTGCAGCCGTTGCTGGGGATGTAGGCATGGCCGCCACCCTCGCTCCCGACGCCGCGTTCGGTTTTGCCATCGACACGTTGAACCGCCTCTCGCCCCGCCGCGGCGTGATGCTGCACAGCGCGGCCTACGCGCCGGGACCGCGGGGGACGGTCGACCTCTACTGGCCGCGCGGCGTCGCGGAGCCGCCGACCGTGCTGTTCTTCTATGGCGGCGGCTGGGAGGCCGGCGAACGGGCGATGTACCGCTTCGTCGGCAGCGCGCTCGCCGCCTGCGGCCTCGCCTGCGCGATCCCCGACTATCGCCTCTACCCCGAGGTGCGCTTCCCCGACTTCATGGAGGATGCGGCCGCGGCCCTGGCCTGGATCGCGACGCGCCGCGGCGTGCGGGCCGAGCGGCTGTTCGTGATGGGCCATTCCGCCGGCGCGCACATCGCGACGCTGCTGGCGCTCGATCCGCGCTACCGCGAACGGGCCGGCGCGCCGGCGCCGCGCGGCGTGATCGGGCTGGCCGGGCCCTACGATTTCCTGCCGCTCAAGAGCCCGGTGCTGCGCGACATTTTCGGCCCCGAGGCGGATTGGGGCCGGTCGCAGCCGATCCGCTTCGCCCACCGCGCGGCGCCGCCGATGCTGCTCGCCGCCGGCGCCCGCGACCGCACCGTGCTGGCGGGCAACACGCACCGCCTGGCCGCGGCGCTGCGCGCCCATGGCGTGGCCGTGACGCAACGCATCTACCCATTGCTCGGGCACCGCGCGTTGATCGGCGGCTTCGCGCGCGTCCTCGCGCCGTTTCTGCCGGTGCGCCGGGCGGTGCTCGATTTCGTTGGGAGCCTGACATGATCGTGATCTGGATCGTCGCCGGCCTGGCGCTGGCGATGGCCGGCGCGTGGCTGGTGCAGCGGGCCCTCGGCAATGCCGGGATCGTCGATGTGGCCTGGACGTTCGCGCAGGGCGCCGCCGGCGTGGCGGCCGGGCTCAGCGCGAACGGACCGCGGGGATGGCTGGTGGCGGCCCTGACGGCGTTCTGGGCCGTGCGCCTGGGTCTGCACATCCTCTACCGCAACTGGGGAGCCCACGAAGATGCGCGTTACGCGGCGCTGCGGACGCGCTGGGGCCGCGCGTTCCAGGCGCGGATGTTCGGCTTCCTGCAGATCCAGGGACTGGCCGCCTCGGCGCTGGCCCTGTCGTTCGTGGTGGCCGCGCGCAATCCGGCCCCCTGGCGGGCCGCGGATGGCCTCGGCGTGGCGCTGTTCGTGCTGGGGGTGGCGGGCGGCGCGCTGGCGGACGCGCAGCTCGTGCGCTTTCGGCGCGACCCGGCGCATCGCGGCGCGGTGTGCGACATCGGCCTCTGGCGCTATTCGCGCCATCCTAATTATTTCTTCGAGTTCCTCGGCTGGTGCTGCTGGCCGTTCCTGGCGATCGCGCCCGGCTATGGCTGGGGCTGGGTGGCGCTGTCGGGGCCGGCGCTGATGTACTGGTTCCTCGTGCACGTCTCCGGCATTCCGCCGCTCGAGGAAGCCATGCTGCGCTCGCGCGGCGAGCGGTATCGCCTCTACCAGGCGCGAACCCGCGCCTTTCTTCCTTTACCGAAACGGAAACCGTCATGAGTCTTGTTGCCGCCGCGACCGGCGCCGTCGAGCGCCTGCCTTTGCCGGATGCCATCACCAGGGCCGGCATCGCCGCGCTGGTCAGCCGCACCGGACGCCGCCTCGACGGCGTGCCGCCGGATGCCGAACGGGCGTTCGCGCGCGCCATGGCGGACAAGCCGATCGCCTGCTCACCGCAAGCGGCGAACACGCAGCATTATGAGGTTCCGGCGGCGTTCTTCCGCGCGGTACTGGGAGGGCGACGGAAATATTCCTGCTGCCTCTATGCCAATCCATCCGATACCCTCGACCAGGCGGAAGAGCATGCGCTTGCGCAAACGGCGGCACATGCGGAGCTGGCCGACGGGCAGCGGATCCTCGAGCTCGGCTGCGGCTGGGGCTCGCTGAGCCTGTGGATGGCGCAACATTTTCCCAACGCCGCCATCACCGCGGTTTCCAACTCCCATTCGCAGCGCGCCTTCATCGAAGGCGAGACGGCGCGGCTGGGCCTCGGCAACCTGAGGGTGATCACCGCCGACATGAATGATTTCGATGCCGGTGCGAAATTCGATCGCGTCGTCTCGGTCGAGATGTGGGAGCATATGAGCAACTGGCAGGCCCTGCTTGCGCGCGTGCGCGGCTGGGTCGAGAACGACGGGCGGTTGTTCCTGCATGTGTTCAGCCACCGCAGCGCGCCCTATGCATTCGACACCGCCGACAAGGCCGACTGGATCGCCCAGCACTTCTTCACCGGCGGGATCATGCCGAGCCATGGGCTGATCCGGCACCTGGACGAGCATTTCGTGCTGGATTCGGAATGGCGCTGGTCCGGCCTGCATTACCAGCGCACCGCACTCGACTGGCTGGCGCGCTTCGATGCGCGGCAGGCGACGATCGGGCCGATCCTCGCCGAGGTCTATGGCGCCGACGCGCTGCTGTGGCGGCGGCGGTGGCGGCTGTTCTTCCTGGCAACGGCGGGCCTGTTCGGGGCGCGCGGCGGACAGGACTGGGGGGTGAGCCACTACCGGCTTGCGCCGCGGTGAGGCGGGGCGCGGACCTCGCGCATCGCGACCCGGCAACGGCGACGGCCTGTTTCGTCGCCGCGGTGCTGGGGTGGAACGGCCCGTTCTATCCGCTCTACGTCATCGCTCTGACCGGCTGGAGCCGCGGACGCCTCGCCTTCCTCACCATGATCGCGACGCCGGCCTTCCTCGCCATCGCCCGGCTTGGCGGACGCCGGCCGGCGGCGGGGCGGATGGCGCTCTGGCTGGTCGGAACGGTCAACACTCTCTGGTGCATGAAGCTGCTCGGGCCGGGCAGCGGCGTCGGCGTGTTCCTGCTACCGTGCACCCTGCTCGCCGTGTTGCTGCCCGCGGGCGCGGTGCGCCTGGCCGGCGCGGGGTTGCCGCTGCTGGCGCTGCTGGTGCCCCGGCCCTGGTTCGAGCCGGCGATCATGACGCTGACGGCGGGACAGCAGGCGCATCTGGTCGTCCTCAACCAGTTCAGCGCCGCCTGCCTGACCGCGCTGCTGGCGCTTCGGCTGGGACGTTTCGTTCCGGTTTCATCCGGCGCGTGACGGCGCCGGCCGACAGGAGCCCGGCGAGCAACGGGTTGGGGAAGCGGCGCTTCTGCGAAATCGCGTAGAAGCTCTCGGTCAACTCCGGAATCCGGCACAGTTCGACGAGGATCCCAGACCGCAGCTCGTCGCGCACCACGATCGGCGGCACCAGCGTGACGCCCTCCCGCTCGCGCGCGAGCAGGCGCAGCATCGCCATGTCGTCGACTTCGGCGAGGATGGTCGGGAGAATCCCGGCGCGCTCCATCAGGCGGTCGAAGCCCGCGCGGATATCGCTCTCCCGGCTCGGCAGCAGCACCGGCTCGTGGCGCAGATCGTCGGGGAAGCGAAAACGGCGTCGTGTCGGCCGGGCGCGACCCACGAGGCTCACCGATTGCTGGTCGAGCCGATGATTCTGCAGCGGCGGGCGCGCGTCGCGGGGGGCCGCGCTGTTGGCCAGCACGACGTCGATCGCGTGCTTTTCGAGCTGCGTCAGCAGATCGCGGATGTTGCCCGAGCGGACGATCAGCTCGACATCCTCGCGCCCCACGAGCGGGCGGAGGAACTCGAGCTGGAAGTTGCGCGAGAGCGTGGTCAGCGCGCCCACTCGCAGAACCTGGCGGTTGGCGACCGGCTGGCCGCGCAGGGTGTTCATGAGCTCTTCGCCCGCCTGGAAGACGGTGTCGGCATAGTCGAGGGCGATGCGCCCCGCCTCCGTCAGGACGAGCCTCCTGCCCGCGCGCTCGAACAGCGGGTGGCCGACCTGGTGCTCGAGCTTCTGGATCTGCACCGAGAGCGCCGATTGCGAGAGGTTCAGCCGTTCCGCCGCGCGGGTCAGGCCGCCCTCATGCGCGACGGTCCAGAAGTAGTGCAGGTGATTGTAATTGAGGTCGCGCATGACGTTCGATTTTATCGAACGATAGCCCATAAACAATGAATTTCTTGTCCGCCCCCGACCTGGGTAAGGGAGGCGCCGAAGGATCCACCTGCCCGGAGCCGCCCGTGCCGATCACCCTCCTCGCCTTCGCCTCCCCGCTCGCGCTGCTGCTCGCGGCCCTCGCCGGCCTGTGCCGTCCCGGACCGCGCCCGGCCTATCTGCACCCGCTCGCCGAGGCCGCGGCGGCGCTGGCCTTCGTCGCCGCCATCGCCACCGTCGCCGTCTTCGTGGCGCGCGGCCCGGCGGTGGCCGCACTGCCGATCCTCGACGGGATCGGCCCGGCGGTGCGGCTCGATGCGGTGAGCGCGACGATGCTGCTGCTGGTGACGTTCATCGGCTGGATCGTGGTCCGCTACTGCGGCACCTATCTCGACGGCGAGGCGCGGCAGGGGATGTTCACCTTCTGGCTCTGCCTCACCATTGCCGCCGTGCTGCTGCTGGTCACGGCGGCGAGCCTCGGCCAGCTGCTCCTGGCCTGGATCGCGACCAGCCTGTTCCTGCACCGGCTGTTGCTGTTCTACCCCGGCCGCCCGGCGGCGCGGCGGGCGGCACACAAGAAGTTCCTGGTTGCGCGGGCCGGCGATGTCGCGCTGGCCGCGGCGGCAGTGCTGCTCTGGCGCGCCTACGGCACCGGCGACATCGGCGCGATCCTTGCCGCCGCCCGCGCCGGCCAGGGCGGCTCCCTCGCGATCGGCGCCGCGGGCTTCCTCGGCGTCGCCGCGGCGCTCAAATCCGCCCAGTTTCCCACCCATGGCTGGCTCACCGAGGTCATGGAAACACCGACCCCGGTTTCCGCGCTGCTGCACGCGGGCGTCGTCAATGCCGGCGGGTTCCTGCTGATCCGTTTCGCCGACGTGATGTTGCTCGCACCCGGCGCGCTCGCGGCGATGGCGATCGTCGGCGGGTTCACGGCGCTGTTCGGCAGCGTCGTGATGCTCACGCAGCCGGCGGTCAAGACGTCCCTCGCCTGGTCGACCGTGGCGCAGATGGGCTTCATGATCTTCGAGTGCGGCCTCGCGCTGTTCGCCCTCGCGCTGCTGCACATCGTCGCGCACTCGCTCTACAAGGCGCACTCCTTTCTCGCCAGCGGCGGCGCGGTGGAGCGCGTGGCGGCGATCCGCCGGCCGGGCCCCGTCGCCGTGCCCTCGAGCGGGGCGGTGGCGCGCGCGTTCGTGGTGGCGCTTGCGATCTACCTCGCCTTCGGCCTCGCCTTGGGGATCGGCCACAAGCCGCCCCAGGAGATCGCGGTGGGCACGATCCTCATCTTCGGCGTCGCCTACATGCTGGCGCAGGGTTTCGCGGATGCGGCGCCCTGGGCCCTCACGCGGCGGACGGCGCTCTACGCGGTGGCGACATCGGCGGGTTATTTCGCCCTCCAGCTCGTGGCGCAGCGGGCGACCGCGGGGCTGCTGCCGCCGGTGCCGGCACCGGCGGCGTTGCAGTGGATCCTGATCCTGCTCGCGGTCGCGAGCTTCGGCGCGGTCGCGGTGGCCCAAGCGGCCTTCCCGCTCTGGTCCGGCCACCCGGCCGCGGCGGGCCTGCGGGTGCATCTCGCGAACGGATGTTACGTCAACGCGCTGTTCGACCGCCTCATCGGCGGGTGGTCGACGCACGGCGTTTCCTGACGCGGGGAGCCGATCCATGTCGCACGTCGCACCATCACCGGGGATCGACCTGCCCTTCCTCAAGCTGCAGGCCGATCGGGCGGCCCACGCCATCCCGCCGCTCTGGCCGCTGTCGGCCAGCGTCGCGGTCAACCCCTTCCTCGGCCAGTCAGGCGAGAGCCTCGCCGCGGCCGGCGCGCGGCTGGCGCGGGTCTGCGGCGCGCGCGTGACCATGCCGCGGGCGTGGTACCGCGAGAAGATCGCTGCCGGCGCCATCACCGGCAGCGACATCCTGGAAGCGTGGCGCGCGGCACCGGAGGGCGAGCGTCCCCTCGATCTGGACACGCTCAAGGCGGCGATCGCCTCGGATGCCCCGCAACCGCCGGCGCTGCCGACGGTCGCCGACCTCGCCGCCGAGGTCTCCGGCATCGACTGGCCCCGGCTGGTCGGCGAACGGGTGGGCGCGTGGGCCGCCGGCTTCTTCGACGAGGGGCAGGCGCTGTGGAGCGCGGCCCGCCCGGCCAGCGCCTTCGCGGCGTGGCGCTCCTTCGCCATGCACGACCTGACCCCGGAAATCGCCGGCCTGGGGGGCTTTGCCCTGCATGTCTGCGCGACCCCGGAGGATCCGCTGGCGGCGATCGCCCGCGCCGCCGGTCGGCTCGGCCTCGGGGCGGCGGCGCTCGAGACCTATTTCCACCAGATGCTGACGACGCTGGGCGGCTGGGCGCAGCTGGCGCGCCAGCGGCTCTGGCAGGCGGAGCTCGCCGGCGGCACCGATGCCACCACCACCGACCTGCTGGCGATCCGCCTGGTCTGGGAAGAGGCGCTGTTCCTGCGCCATGCGGAACGGATCGCCGATGGCTGGGCGCGGACGCGCGAGGCGCACGCGGCGCCCGTCGTGCCGACGGGGGATCTCGCCATCGACACGATCCTGCAGGAAGCCGCGGAACGCGCCGCGCAGCGCGCCCTGGCCGCGGCGCTCGCCACGGCCACGCCGCCGACGCTCGCGCAACGGCCGGCGCTGCAGGCGGCGTTCTGCATCGACGTACGCTCCGAGGTGTTCCGCCGCGCGCTGGAAAGCCTCGACCCGGCGATCGAGACCCTCGGCTGCGCCGGGTTCTTCGGCCTGGCCACGGCGCATCGCCGGTTCGCGTCGGATGTCGAGGAATTGCGGCTGCCGGCGCTGCTCAACCGCGCGCAGCGGTCGTGCACCGTCACCGCGGATACCGCGCCGGCCGAGCGCTCCGCCCGGTTCGCCGCGCGGGCGAAGCGGGCCTGGGGGCGCTTCAAGCTCGCGGCCGTGTCGTCCTTCGCCTTCGTCGAGGCGAGCGGGCCGGTCTATGCCGGCAAGCTGGTGGGCGATGCGCTGGGGCTGCACCACGCCCACGCGCCGCAAGGCCCGGCCCCTCGCCTCGATCCGGAACCGGACCTCGGGGCCCGCGTCAACGCCGCGGCGGCGGCGCTGCGGGCGATGTCGCTGACGTCCGGGTTCGCGCGGCTGATGCTGCTGGTCGGGCATGGCGCCAACGTCGTCAACAATCCGCACGCCAGCGCGCTGCACTGCGGGGCCTGCGGCGGCTATTCGGGCGAGGTCAATGCCCGGCTGCTCGCCGCGCTCCTGAACGAGGCTGCGGTGCGCGCCGGCCTGGCCTCGCTTGGTATCGCCATTCCGGCCGACACCCTGTTCGTGGCGGCGCTGCACGACACGACGACCGATGCGGTGACGGTCTATGCCCGGGATGCAAGCCGGGGCGAGCACGCAGGGGATCTGGCGCAGGCGATGGCATGGCTGGCGCGAGCCGGGGCGATCGCGCGCGGCGAGCGGGCCGTCTCACTGCCGCGGGCCCGCGGCGGCGCGACCATCGGCAGGCGCAGCCGCGATTGGGCGGAGATACGGCCGGAATGGGCGCTGGCCGGCTGCCGCGCCTTCATCGCGGCGCCGAGGGCCCAGACGCGAGGCGTCCATCTCGCGGGGCGCGCGTTCCTGCACGACTACAATTGGCGGCACGACACGGACTTCGCTACCCTCGAGCTCATCCTGACGGCGCCCGTCGTCGTCGCCAGCTGGATCAGCCTGCAATACTATGGCTCGACCGTCGCGCCGGAGGTGTTCGGGGCGGGCAACAAGCTGCTGCACAACGTGACCGGAGGCGTCGGCGTCGTAGAGGGTAATGGCGGCCTGCTGCGCGGCGGCCTGCCTTGGCAATCCGTGCATGACGGCGAACGTTACGTACACGAACCGTTGCGCCTTTGCGTCTGTGTCGCGGCGCCGCGCGAAGCGATCGCCGGAGTCCTGGGCCGGCACGCGGAGGTTCGCGCGCTGTTCGACAAGACATGGCTGCACCTGTTCGCGCTCGACGAGGCCGGGCGCATGGCCTGGCGCTATGCGGGCGACGGACGGTGGACGACAGAGAGCGACGGCAGCAATCCGGACAAGGCGTCGCGCGCCGCGTCGGCCCGGCTGCCAGGCATGCTGCTCGATGCGCGGACGACATGAGGCCGGCGGCCCGCACGTCCACCGGCGACGTGCTGCCCTCGGCGGAACTCGTTCTACTGCGCCGCGAGTGGCAGCGGCAAAATGGGCGCCCGGGTGAGTTCGCTCATGTTGCGACGAACGTCGAAGATGCGAATGTCGAGGGCTCGCAAGGTCGTGTTGGCGCGCATGGAGGCGACGATCGGGCCGTTCACATAGGCCTCGGCTGCGGCGCGGTCGGCAAACAGGTAGATGCCGCCTGAGAGCTGCGCGTCGGTGGGATCGTCGAGCCAGATCTTCCACTCAAGGCCTGGAAGGGAAACGAACGGCGCGGCCGTTGCCTCGGTGTAGCGGGCATCCCACTGCGCCTTGGGCATGTCCGGACGGCGATAGTTTATCTGCACGATCACCATGGCTTGTCCCTCCCTGGGAACTCCTTTTTTAATTCAAATTTAGCACGCCATGGGAACGGGGGCGAGCGACAAAGCCGTGTCGGCGGCCGGTCACGAAAGCGGGATGACGCCACGCTGAGGCACCCTAGCCGGGCGACCGTGAAGCAAGCACGCGGCATTTTTCAGATCGCAGTGCAGCAAGCGGCCCCAAAAAGCGCCACAACATTTTGATTTCAAATGGTTCCGACGGTCAGGATTGAACTAACGACCTGCTGATTACGAATCATCGTTCGCAGACCCCGCTTGCCTCCGCACGGCTACGCTGCCACCCGCGACCCTCGATAAATGGCTAGTCCCTCTTTGCATATCTGCTGAATCTTGGCTGCGCAGCGTTCCGCGCAGTTCCGCTTGCACCCGCACCATGTGTCCTGTCAGTGTCCTGTTTGATGGACCCGGACAGGACAGGAAACAGGACATGCGGGTGGTGAGCGAAGGGCCGACGCGGATAACACGGGCGACGGTGCAAGCAGCCTGGCAGCGGCGGGCACCTGGCCAGCGGCTTATCGTGCGCGATGCCGAGTGCCGGGCGCTGGCGCTGGTGGTCAACGCCACCGCGATGCGCTGGGAGACCTCTTACCGCCTGCGCGGTGTGGACCCTGCGACCGGGCGGCGCTGGCCGAACCGGACGGTATCGCTCGGCAACCCTGGTGCGATGGCGCCCGAGGCGGCACGAGCGGCAGCTAACGCCATCAAGGGCGACGTGCTGGCGGGCCGGGACCCGCACGCGGAGCGGGCAGCCGAGGCGCAGAGAGCCGCTATCGCCCGGTCTGGCACCCTCGGGCGGCTGCTGGATAGCTACCGGAAGGCGCTACCCCGCCGGCCAAAGATGCGAGGCACCGGGTTGCCCAGCGCACGCCACGTGCGGGAAGAACTGGCGCATTGCGCGGCGGCACTGGACGCAATGGGCGCGAAGGACCTGCCCGCTTCGGAACTCACGGCGCAGCACGTGCGGCGAATGCTGGACGCACTCGGCGACGTGCCGGCAACGGCACGGGCGCGGTTCGGCGCGTTCTCCCGGTTCATGGATTGGCTGCTGGACGGCCGCCACGTGCCGAGCAACCCCTGCTCCGCTATCGCGAAGGCGCGGCGTCCGCGTGGCCCAGCGTCACGTTCTCATTATCTCACACCCGCAGAACTCGCGCGGTTGTGGCGTGCGGCTGACGAGCTGCCTGCGTTCGGCCGTGACCTCGCGCGGTTTCTGATTGCGGTACCGTGCCGGCGCGGCGAAGCGGCGAACATGGATTGGGCGCATCTGGACCTCGCCGCCGGCGTCTGGTCGCAGCCCGGTGCGCTGACCAAGAACGACGAACCGCACCGGCTGCATCTGCACCCGCTCGCGGTGGCGTTGTTGCGGGCGCGCCATGAGGCGGCAGGAGGCCCTGCCACGGGGCTGGTATTTCCGGGACCGGCCGCCGGCAATGTGTTCGACGGGTTCGCGCGCCTCAAGGCGAAGCTGGGCGCCCTGGCGGGCATCACGGACTGGCGTTGGCACGACCTCCGCCGCAGCTTCGCGTCTGCTCTCGGCGAGGCTGGAATTGCCGAGGCGGTGGCCGACGCGGTCCTGAATCACAGGCAGGCAGCAACACGCGGTGGGGTGCTGGGTGTGTATCAACGCGCCACTCGCTGGCCAGAGCAGGTCGCGGCAATGACGGCATGGGGCGCAATGCTTGCCGAGGCGATGGGCGAGGCGCCACCGAAGGTTGTTGCGCTCCCGATGCGGCGGCAGGCATGAGAGCTTGCCCCCCGTTTGCCGACTGATCACACCCGACCGAACCGGTGCACCACGCTAACCCCCGCAAACCTACTTGACGTTGTCGGAAGGGTACCCCAAAATCTCTACAGTCGCGAGTGGTGTGACAACTTGGTAATCGATGACGTGCCCCAGTATCGCACCGCGCGCGTTTCGGTCCCGTCTTGACAAGAACCGCCACCCCTTGACATTCTACGCGCGCGCATAGTTGCGCCCTGAGCGCAGGTATCCGCTCCCAAGAATCCGGCGCCTCGACCGTGGCTGTTCCTGGCAAGTGGGCAGCTTCCCAATATCTACCGGCACAAAAACCTCTTGATACGACACGGCTACTCGGGGGACCTCCTGCGCCGTGACCTTTTGTGCGTCCATCGCACGGCGAGGGCATTTCCCCAGAAATCCGCCAGTTTTAGCCCGCACGCGCGGTAAAGTAGCGATTCCGGCAATGTAAGACGGCAACGGCGTGGCCGTGTCACGCCCCTCGGCGGCCCCTCAGACCAAAAAGCCTACCCCAACCGCCCCGCTGATACGCGTGGGCGGCCGAACACGTTTGCCCTTCCCCCCAAGCATCAGGAGATCTCGCATGAGACTGCTCGACCGTAAGCTAGCGGCCGGAACGCTGGGCGTTTTCACGCGCACGCTCGACCGCCTCCCGGAATCCGAACTGCCACGCGTCGTCGTGGGCAAGCGACGCGTCTTGTTCCGACCAGATGATCTCGCTGCCTATGTCGAACGACGAGTCGCGGTGCGGCGCGACAGACCCAAGCCCGCGTGACGACGCCTAGGACTATTCCCGCAACGAACCAGCCCGCCGCCTAGATAACAACCCCCGCCAGCACCCCCGCTCGGCGGGGGTTGGCGTTTAAGGACCCTCAATCCGATGAACCCGACTGACAACGTGGCATCCGCCGCGCCTTCTCGCACGCCCGCGCCCCAAGAGCCCGACCCCGCCGCCCTGCCAGCCTTGCTCGACCGGCGGCGAGCAGCGGCGTTTCTGACGCGGCATTATTTTCCGGTTTCGCACCGCAGCCTTGAGGCGTGGCCCCTGCCGTTGCGGCATGTGAACGGGCGCGCGCTCTATCAGACGACGGACCTCATCGCCGAGGCGGAGCGGCGCATCGCAGCTGCCCCCGTGCTCATGGGCGGTCGGCGCAAGAACGCTGCCACCCCTGCTCGTGACTCCACATAGAGAAACCGCCCCGGCGCTGGTGGCACCGAGGCGGTTGAATGAAACTCTTGTTGGCTGCAACAACAAGTTATTCATTCGACGGCATCGCGTCAACGGGCCGGGGTTCGCATGGACCCGGACGATGACATACCGCGACAAACTGCTCTTTTCATCCGCCCGTCCCTCGCCGGCAGCTGATGACCGCGCAACCATGATCGCGCGCGGATACTCAATCCTTGCCGAGTTCGCCGAAGCGGACCCGACCATCAGCGGCGCCACGCTCATTCTGCCAAGCGGCGAGACGCTGCACGTTCCCGCGCGGCGTGAAGGCGGTGGCGCATGACTCCCGTCGAGACACCCGCCGAGCTGGCCCGCGCGCTGGATGCACGCTCGGCAGACGTAGCCCGCGCGCTGCTAGGCGAGCCGACGCAGGCAACGCGGAACGCTTGGCGATTTGGGCGACGCGGGTCTCTAGTGCTGGAAATTACCGGACCGAAGCGAGGCCGATGGTTCGACCATGAGGCCGGCGAAGGTGGCGACATGCTCGCGCTGGCGGTGCGGTATCACGGCGACTTCGGACGTGGAGCGGATTGGGCGCGCCGCTTCCTTGGGTTGCCCGCACGAGACCACACGGCGACCGTGAAAGCCCCTACCCTGCCGCCCAAGCCGGACGCAACCGCCAAGGTGCCCGAGGCGCTGGCGGCCCGGAAAATGGAAGCGGCGCGGCGTCTATGGCGGGAGGGCTTGCCCATCGCTGGGACCGTCGCCGAATCCTACCTTGTCGGCCGAGGCATCCGCCTCGCCGCATGGCCGGAAGCGTTGCGGTTTCATCCTGCCTGCGGGCGCCACTCGGCTTCATCACCCGATGCTATCGAGCGGCATCCCGCCTTGCTTGGACTGATGCGCGATGCCGAGACGGGCGAGCCGCTGGGAGTACACCGGACCTTCCTGCGCCCGGACGGTGCGGACCGGCTACGCGACGACGGCGGCAAGATGATGCTCGGCCGCAACGGTGTCGTGATGCTGACCGAACCCGAATGCGTCACACTTGGGCTGCATGTGACCGAAGGCATCGAATCCGGTTGCGCGGCGCTCACGCTCGGCCTGGCGCCGTGCTGGGCCGCGACCTCGGCGGGTGCGATCGCACGGTTCCCCATCCTGCGCGGGATCGAAGCATTGACGATCCTCGCCGATTCTGACGACGCGGGCATCAAGGCCGCGCGGGCATGCGCAGCACGGTGGCGGGGGGCGGGACGCGAGGCACGTATCCTGCGACCGAGGCGCGAAGGCGCGGACATCAACGACGTGGCGCGGCAGGTGGCGTCATGACCGCTGCGCGGACACCCGAGGAACGGCTCGGCGACATGCTGATGGAGGATTATGAGGCGGAACCCGAGGCGCCGCCGGAGAATGAGACGATGTATGGACGCCTGCGGGTGCTGACATTGGCTCATGCGATGAACGCGCCGCCACGTCGCTACCTGTTGCATGGGCTGATTGCACCTGGCGAGATGTCTGTATGGTTCGGCGCTCCCAAATGCGGCAAATCATTCCTCGCATTGCGGCTGGCCTACGGACTCGCCACGGGCCGGGGCATGTGGGAGCGCGAGGCGCGCGCGTCCCGCGTGCTCTATGTCGCGGCGGAAGGCGAAGGCGGTATCAACGCCCGACTGATTGCCCTGCGGGACGCGCTCGGCGATGCGGGCGACGCCTTCCACTACATCGCGCAGCCGGTAACCATCGGGCCGCCGGGGTTCGACCTTGACCACATCATCCAAGCGGCGAAGGACCTCCGCGTGGACGTGATTGTGCTGGACACGCTGGCCCGCACCTTCGGCATTGGGGATGAGAACAGCACAAAGGACATGGGCGCGTTCATCGCGGCCTGCGACCGTATCCGGCATGAGACGCAAGCGCATGTGGCGGTCATTCACCACGGGACGAAGGCAGGCGAACATATGCGCGGGAGCGGCGCATTGCTCGGCGCGGCAGACCTCGCCGTGCGTGTCGCCAAGAACGCTAGCGGGATTGGTAACACCGCGATGGTGGAGGCGGCGAAGGACGATGCGGATGGAGCCACGTTGGCGTTCCGGCTGCGCGTCGTGGAGGTGCGGACCGGCACCGAGGAAGCAGCACGCGAGACGTGCATTGCCGAGGAAGCCGAGGCGGGCGATGCGCGAGGCGGAAGCCGGCTATCGCAGGCCCAGCGCCGCGCACTCGACCTGTTGCACGAGGCGATGCACGAGGCGAGCGAACTCGTGCCGCCCGGTGTCAGTGCGCCGCCCGGCACGCGCGGGGTGCGCGAGGATACGTGGCGCGAGCGGGTTTACGCGGGCACCGTATCGAGCGGCACGACGCAGGACACTAGGCGAAAGGCGTTCAAGCGGGCAGCCGAGGCCCTGCTCGCGGCACGCTGCATTGGATTGCACCACGGCTGGGTCTGGCCCGTATGACCCGGACAACCGGACAACACCCGGACACGTCCGGGACAAGTCCGGCCGTGCAGCCGGCAGACGACCCGGACGGACACGGACACACCCTTTAGGGTGTCCGGTGTCCGGCCTGTCTGTCCGGCACCCAGACGGCGACGCGGTGGCACGCGCGAGAGTATGCCTCGCCTGTCAGCGCAGGAACGTCACCAGCGCCGCCGAGGTGTTGGGATGACGTGCAGGGCACCCGCAGGCTGCCGGGCATGTAGCCGCCCCGCAATCCTCCGTTGGCGACCGCACCCCCGATGAGGCACGCGCCGTTGCGGTGTCGTGCTCGACTTGATAACGCCGCGCGCGCGGGCGTAAACGATGTGCGCGCGTGCAACGCGCCCCGAGCCTGACGCGGGCAGTGGCAGGATCGCACTACGGACGCTCGGCGGGCGTGGACCGCTGGCCCCCTTTTATAGGCGGGAAGATCGGCCTTACTCCGGCCCGTTTACCCGCGCGCGGTAAACCGGCGCTCACCTTTACCACTCTCGGATGCGAAGCTGACCATCCCTCGCCCCGATTGCAGCGCCGGGCACCCTGGACGGCTCGGGGAGCCCTACACGCACGCAACCCCTCACCCAACCAGTTTCGTCAGTTGCGATCGGCCGCGAAGGTAGCTGGTGGCGTGCCTGGTTAGCTTGGCGGGCCGGAGACCAATAGGGTTCAGTCCCTCGCTAGACGGTCACGGCGCCGCGCCGGTAGCGTGCCTGGCCACCACGAAGGGACCGCTGCCGATGACGGGGTGCAGATTATGCCGCGATCTGTGACCGAAACCGTTCTCTTCGCAGCCGGTTCGCTTTTCACCCAGGACTATCTCACAGACGGCATTTGCGAGGCGCCGGAATACGGTGCCGTTGACGTTGCCGGCATCCGGCAGCGTCTGCGGGGCATCCTAGCCGGGTTCCCGCATGCCAGTCGCCCCAACGAGGCGACAACGGAGAAGGATTTCGTATGGCCCCTACTGGACATGCTGGGATGGCGAGACTTTTCGATCCAACAGAACCTTTCAGCTTCGGGCCGGCTCGACGTGCCGGACGGACTGCTTTTCATCGATGCTGAAGCCAAGACGAAGGCCAACGCACATCCTGAGGAGTGGAAGCGTTACCAGTTTGGCGCGGCAGTCGTGGAGGCCAAGCGTTGGGGCCGCGCGCTCGACCGCGCCGAGGGCCGCAAGGGTGATGACAAGGACACGCCTTCAACCCAAATGCTGCGCTACCTGCGCCGTATCGATGACCTGACGAATGGTGCCCTGCGCTGGGGCATCCTGACCAACGGCAGCAAATGGCGCCTCTATTTCTCCGGGGCGCGCTCCACTATCGACGACTATCTTGAGATCGACCTTGCACGAGTCATGGGTTTTGAGGTCGATCTTCTCGACAGCGGCGTCACTGAGGCCGAGCGGGTCCATTGGCTCCGCGTCTTTGTGGCCATGTTCTCGCGTGACGCCTTTGCCCTCCCAACACCTGACGCGAGATCGTTCCACGATCAGGCGCGTGCGGAAGCTGCGTTTTACGAGGAGCGCGTCGCCAAGAACCTGTCGGAACTAGTGTTCGACCGGCTCTACCCTGCGCTGCTCACGGGGCTGGTCAAGGCTGCACCAGCCATCACGGCGCTGGGCGACGTACGGCAAGCGGCGCTGATTCTGCTCTATCGCCTGCTCTTTATTCTCTACGCCGAGGATCGTGACCTGCTGCCGGTGCGCGACAGCCGCTATCAGGACTACGCTATGCGGCAGATCCGGCTGGAAGTCGGGAAACGCAAGGATGAGGGCCACGTCTTTTCCAGCGTGGCCAAGACCTATTGGACCCGCTTCGCTAGCCTCGCGGAGATGATCGACAGAGGCGAGGCTGCGGTAGGGTTGCCTCCCTACAATGGCGGCTTGTTCAACGCCGAAGCGACGCCGCTGCTCAAATCCATTGGGCTGCCTGATGAGGTCATGGCCGAGGCATTGGATATCCTCTCCTGGGAGCAGCGTGAGGGACGCCGCTTCTACATCAACTACCGCGATCTCTCCGTGCAGCAACTCGGTTCGATCTATGAACGGCTGCTAGAATTCGAACTGGTGCGCAATGGCCCCGGCGGGGTGGATATTCGCCCCAACATCTTCGCCCGCAAGGACAGCGGCAGTTACTACACGCCCGACGACCTGGTGCTGCTGATCCTTGATGAAACCCTGGCGCCTCTCGTGGACGATGCGCATCGTCCGTTCCTTGACGCGCTCGACAAGCTGGACCCAAGTCTAAGTGAGGATGAGCGGCTGGACCATCTGCACAAGGTGGACCCTGCCCAGGCGATTACCCGCCTGCGCATCTGCGATCCTGCGATGGGTTCTGGCCATTTTCTTGTCAGCCTCGTGGACCGGCTGACCAACCACGCCCTTGCCGCCATGGCCGAAGCCCGTGCGCTGGCACACGACAGGGCGGAGCTGGATTACGACAGCCCGGTTGCGGAAGAAATCCGCAAAGTGCGTTCCACCATCAAAGGAAACGCCCGCAAGGCGGGGTGGAGTGTCGCTGACGAACAGTTGGACGACCCCCAACTGGTCAAGCGCATGATCCTGAAGCGGTGTGTCTATGGCGCGGACAAGAATCCGATGGCGGTGGAGCTGGCGAAGGTGTCGCTGTGGCTACACACCTTCACAGTGGGCGCGCCGCTTTCCTTCATCGATCACCATCTGGCATCTGGCGACAGCCTGTTCGGCCTATGGGTGCGTCACGCCATCGATAAGGCGGCGGCGGGTGGCGAACTGCTCTATGTCAAGGAGCTGCGCAACGCCGAGCGCCAAGCCGCGACCATGCAACGCATCGAGGCGCTGACGGATGCGGAGATCGCTGAGGCGCACCATAGCGCCGAGATGTGGCGCGACGTGGAGTTTCAGACCGGACCCTTTGATAGCTTTGTCAGCTTCATGCACGCGCTCGACTGGCTAGACCTATCTCGCAAGCAGCGGGCGCTAGTCACCCAATGGCTGGACGGCAATTTCGGTGAGGCACTGCCCATCGCCTGCGGATACAAGGAACCCGAGACCAAGCGTGGCGGGAAGGTCAAGGACGCTGAAGCCTTCCGCACGATCTGGCAAAGCGCGCGGGAGCTGATTGCGGAGGAACGATTTCTCAATTGGCAGATCACTTTCCCTGGCGTGTGGCGGAACTGGTCCGGCGCGGAACGCGAGGGCGGGTTCGATGCGGTGGTTGGCAACCCGCCCTGGGACCGCATCAAGTTGCAGCAGGTAGAATGGTTCGCGGCCCGCCGCCCAGAGATTGCGAAACAGCAGAAAGCCGCTGATCGCACCCGCATGATCGCTGCACTCAAGAAGGCTGGCGATCCGCTCTATGCCGATTATGAGAAAGCCGACAAGCGCGCGGCCGATATGCTGCGGATGGCCCGCAAGTCGGGCGATTACCCGCTGCTCAGCCGGGGTGACATTAACACTACTTTGGCAAAAAGTTCTTTGTGGCGTCGCTTTTAGGATTCCCGAATCGGGTTTGGAGTGATTCGTGGGAGGTCGGCATTGTGGGGGCCGACCATGGCGGGCGGGCGAGTGGACTGGACCGACGAGCTTGCGCGGTG
>JAGWQN010000072.1 GCA_028869995.1 Rhodospirillales bacterium | reverse complement strand
GTGGCGCGCGCAGCCGCATCTCCTGGACCCAGGTCGAAACCGGCTCGGCGATCACCTGGAAATACCCGTCCTGCGTGCTCGAGGGCGACGAGAGCGTGGGCGAGTTCTATTCCGTGGCCGTTACGAACAACCGCCAGCAGGCGGACACCGGCACGAAGATGATCCATATCGGCCGCAACACCACCAGCACGATCGTCGCCAAGGGCATCTCCGCCGGCCGCTCGGAGAACACCTATCGTGGCCTGGTGCGCGTGCTGCCGCGCGCGGCCGGCGCGCGCAACCACACGCAGTGCGATTCGCTGCTGATCGGCCAGGAGTGCGGCGCCCACACCGTGCCCTACATCGTCTGCGCCAACCCGAGCGCCAAGGTGGAACACGAGGCCACCACCTCGCGCATCGCCGAGGACCAGCTCTTCTACTGCCGCCAGCGCGGGCTGTCGGAGGAGGATGCGGTCGGCCTCATCGTCAACGGCTTCTGCCGCGAAGTGCTGAAGGAACTGCCCATGGAATTCGCCGTCGAGGCACAGAAGCTGCTCGCCATCTCGCTCGAGGGGTCGGTCGGATGAGCGCGCTGCTCGAGATCACCGACCTCGCCGCCGACATCGACGGCAAGGAGATCCTGCGCGGCATCTCGCTCGCGGTGCCGAAGGGCGAGGTCCATGCCATCATGGGTCCCAACGGCTCCGGCAAGTCGACGCTCTCCTACGTCCTGGCCGGGCGCGAGGGCTATGCCGTCACCGGCGGCACGGCGACGCTCGATGGCGCGGACCTGCTGGCGATGGAGCCCGAGCAGCGCGCCGCCGCCGGCCTCTTCCTCGCCTTCCAGTATCCGGTCGAGCTGCCCGGCGTCGGCAACGCCAATTTCCTGCGCACCGCGCTCAATGCCCAGCGTCGCGCCCGCGGCGAGGCGGAGCTCGATGCCGGCGCCTTCCTGCGCCTCGCCCGCCAGGAGCTGAAGCGCCTCGCCATCTCCGACGAGATGCTGAAGCGTAACGTCAATGTCGGCTTCTCCGGCGGCGAGAAGAAGCGCAACGAGGTGCTGCAGATGGCGCTGCTGCGCCCGCGCCTCGCCATCCTCGACGAGACCGACAGCGGCCTCGACATCGACGCCCTGCGCATCGTCGCCCAGGGCGTGAACGCCCTGCGCGGGCCGGACTTCTCCGCCCTCGTCATCACCCACTACCAGCGCCTGCTCGACCACATCGTGCCGGACCGCGTGCACGTCCTCGCCCACGGCCGCATCATCCGCTCCGGCGGCCCCGAGCTTGCGCACGAGCTGGAGGCGAGCGGCTACGGCGAGATCGTCGCCAAGGCGGCGGCCGCATGAACGCGACGGCCTTCCTCGCCCGTTTCGACAACGCAACGATAGCCTCCCCCGAGGCGCGCGCCGCGGCGAGCGTGCTGCGCGAGCACGGCCTGCCGGGCATGCGCGAGGAAGCCTGGCGCGCCACCCCACTGCGCGGCCTCTACGAAGCCGACCTCGACGCGCCGGCAGCGCCCGTCCTGCCGCCCGTGCTCGCGGCCTTTCCCGCCCCGCGCCTGGTCTTCGCTGACGGCCGCTTCGCCCCCGCGCTCTCGGCCGCGACCGACCGGATGCACGTCGCAACCGGCGTCGCGATGCTCGGCCTCGCCAGGCCCGCGACGGACAAGCTGGTCGCGCTCAACACCATGCTGGCGACCGACGGCGCGACGGTGGAGGTCGCGGCCGGCACGGATGCGGGGACGCTCCTGCTCGCCCACCTCGCCACCGGCGCCACCTCTCACCCGCGCCACGCGATCCGCCTCGGCGCCGGCGCGAAGCTGACCCTCGTCGACTACGCCGGCGGCCAGGGCGCCTACTTCCACAACCCGGTGCTGGAAGTCGCACTCGCTCCCGGCGCGACCCTCACGCATCTGCGCATCCAGGACGAATCTGAAAAATCCTACCACCTCGCCACGATCTATGCCGAGGCGGCCGAGGGTGCGACCTATGACAGCTTCCTCCTCGCCCGCGGTGCCGCGATCGGGCGGACGGAGATCCACGCCCGCCTCGCCGGCCCGCGCGCGACGGCGCACCTCAACGCCGCCCAGCTCCTCGCCCGCAGCCAGCACGGCGACTTCACCACCGTGGTCCGCCACGACGCGCCGGCGACGATCTCGCGCCAGACGGTGAAGACCGTGCTCGCCGGGCGCGCCCACGGCGTCTTCCAGGGCAAGATCGAGGTGGCGCCCGAGGGCCAGAAGACCGACGGCTACCAGATGAACCAGACCCTGCTGCTCTCGCCGCGCGCCGAGATCAGCGCCAAGCCGCAGCTCGAGATCTATGCCGACGACGTCAAGTGCAGCCACGGCGCCACGGTCGGCGAGCTCGACGCCGAGCAGCTCTTCTACCTGCGCAGCCGCGGCATCCCCGAGGCCGCCGCGCGCGCGATCCTCGTCCGCGCCTTCCTCGCCGAGGCCCTCGACCCGATCGCCCACGAGGCCGCGCGCGCCTGGATGGAGACGCTGATCGATCCGTGGTGGGACAACGCGCGATGAACGTCGTCGTGGCACAGGATCTCGCCCGGCTGCGCGAGGATTTCCCCATCCTCGCCGAGAAGGTCCACGGCCGGCCGCTGGTTTTCCTCGACAGCGCGGCCTCCGCGCAGAAGCCGCGCGTGGTGATCGAGGCCATGGTCGAGGCGATGGAGCACCGCTACGCCAACGTCCATCGCGGCCTGCACTGGATGAGCGAGCGCGCGACCGAAGCCTACGAGACGACGCGCGACGCCGTGGCCGGGCTGATCAACGCGCCCGACCGCCACGAGATCGTCTTCACCCGCAACTCCACCGAGGCCATCAACCTGGTCGCGCACAGCTATGGCCGTGGCGTGCTCCGTCCCGGCCAGGCGGTGGTGATCTCGGCGATGGAGCACCACTCCAACATCGTCCCCTGGCAGATGCTGCGCGACGAGCGCGGCATCGAGCTGCGCGTGGCGCCGATCACCGACGCGGGCGAGCTCGACCTCGCCGCCCTCGAATCCCTGCTCGCCGACGGACGTGTCGGGCTCGTTTCGGTCACGCACATGTCCAACGTGCTCGGCACCTACGTGCCTGCCGCGCGCGTCGCTTCACTCGCCCACCGCTACGGCGCGAAGGTGCTGCTCGACGGCTCGCAAGCGATCGTTCACCGCGCCGTGGACGTGCAGGCACTGGACGCCGATTTCTATGTCTTCACCGGCCACAAGCTCTATGGCCCCACCGGCATCGGCGTGCTCTGGGCCCGCCGCGCGCTGCTCGAGGCGATGCCGCCCTTCCTCGGCGGCGGCGACATGATCGCCTCCGTCACCTACGAGCGCAGCACCTGGGCCGACATCCCGCACAAATTCGAGGCCGGCACGCCTGCGATCGTCGAGGCGATCGGCCTCAAGGCGGCGATTGGCTATGTGCGCGCCGTCGGCTACGGCGCCATCGCCGCGCACGAGGCGGCGCTGACCGAGCATGCGCTGGCAAGCCTCGCCGCCATCGAGGGGGTGAGCGTCCTCGGCCGCGCCCAGGACCGCGGCGGCGTCGTCTCCTTCACCATGGACTGCGCCCACGCGCACGACATCGCGACACTGCTCGATCGCCAGGGGATCGCGGTGCGCGCCGGGCATCATTGTGCGGAGCCGCTGATGCATCGCCTCGGCGTGGACAGCACCGCGCGCGCGAGCTTCGCCCTCTACACGACCAGCGAGGAGATCGACGTGCTCGCGGCCGGGATCCGCCGCGTGCGGGAGTTCTTCGCATGACCGAAACGTTGCCCGCCGACCTCACCGATCTCTACGAGCGCACCATTCTCGAGCGCAGCCGCCGGCCGCGCCACGCGAGCCGGCTCGCCTGCTTCGACGCCCACGCCCGCGGCGACAACCCGATGTGCGGCGACCGTGTCGATGTCTGGGTCCGCCGCGAGGCCGGGCGGATCGCCGAGATCGGCTTCGAGGCCCGCGGCTGCGCCATCTCGATCGCCGCCGCGGACCTCATGGCCGAGGCCGCCGCCGGCCTCGACGGCGCCGGCGCCATGGCCCTCGGCGAGCGAGTGGCGGAACTGGCGCGCACCGGGGAAGGGGAGGGTGCGGACCTCGATCCGCTGCGCCCGCTCGCCGGCGTGCACGCGTTCCCCTCGCGGGTCGGCTGCGCGACGCTGGCCTGGCGCGCTCTCAGGGCGGCGCTCGAAGGCAGCTTGGAGGTTGAGCCGTGAGTGACATGCCTGCATCCCACGGCGTCTGGACCCCGGAGGGAGAGACGCCGCCGAGCGTCTCCGACGACGCGGTGATCGGCGCGATCGCGACCGTCTACGACCCGGAGATCCCCGTCAATATCTACGAACTCGGCCTGATCTACGCGATCGAGATCGGGGCGGACGGCGCGGTGAAGGTGGAGATGACCCTCACCGCCCCCGGCTGCCCCAGCGCCCAGGAACTGCCCCAGCAGGTGCAGGAGGCGGTGCTCGCCGTCGCCGGTGTCAGCGCCTGCGAGGTGGATGTGGTCTGGGACCCGCCATGGGACCCGAGCCGCATGTCCGACGATGCCCGCCTGGCCCTCAACATGTTTTGATAACGCAATGGGTTCCACGATGAGCGAAACCGCCGTCCGCCCCCGCCGCCCGCTCCCGCCGCTGATGGCGCTGACCGATGCCGCCGCCGCGCGCCTCGCCTCCCTCTATGCCCGCGGCGAGGCGGGCAAGCTGCTGCGCATCGGCGTGCGCGCGCGCGGCTGCTCGGGCCTGTCCTACGACCTCGACTGGGTCGATGCCGCCGGCCCCGGCGACGAGACCGTGAGCGACAAGGGCGTCACCGTGCTGATCGACCGCAAGGCGACGCTGTTCCTGATCGGCACGGTGATGGACTACGAATCCACACCCCTCTCGCAGGGCTTCACCTTCACCAACCCCAACGAAAAGGGCCGCTGCGGCTGCGGCGAAAGTTTCCATGTCTGAACCGGCCGCCGTGCTGCGCCTGCATTACTACCCCTCCAACGCCTCGCTCGCGCCGCATATCGCCCTGCGCGAGATCGGCGTGCCCTTCGAACTCGTCCTCGTGGACCGCGCGGCGCAGGCGCAGCACGCGCCCGCCTACCGCCGCCTCAACCCCACCGGGCGCATCCCCACGCTCGAGGACGGCGACCTCGTGCTGTGGGAAACCGCGGCGATCCTGCTCCATCTCGGCGAGCGTTTCCCCGCGGCCGGGCTCGTTCCGCCGCCGGGGACCCGCCTGCACGCCCAGCTGCTGACATGGTTGTTCCACCTCAGCAACACGCCCCAGGCGGAGATGCGCGGCTATTTCTATCCCCACACGCGCAGCGACGACGCGGCGGCGCTCCCGGGCATCAAGGCCAAGGCGGAGGCCACGCTGGCGGAGATGTTCACCTACATCGACACCGCGCTCGGCCAGGGCCCGTTTCTCCTCGGCGCGACCTACACCGTCGCCGATCCCTTGCTGCTGACGCTGATCCGCTGGGGCCGCGGCTTCGCGCGCCCCTTGCACGACTATCCCCATCTCGGCCCCTACGCGCAGCGCATGCTCGCCCGTCCCGCCGTGGCCGCTGCCTTCGCCGCCGAGGGCCTCAGCGCGCCGTTCGTCTGAACGCCGCCACCGTCTCCACCTCCGCCGACCACAGGAACGCGTCGATCGGCACGGCGCTTTCGCATGCATAGCCCGCCGCCCGCAGCGTCGCCGCGTCGCGCGCCAGCGCCTCGGGGTTGCAGCTGACCATCACCACCCGCCCGACCGCCGCCTCGGCCAGGGCCGCGACCTGTTCGCGCGCCCCGCCATAGGGAGGGTCGAGCACCACGGCGGCAAAGCCGCGCAACTCCCCTGCCATCATCGGCCGGCGTGCCAGGTCGCGCCGCAGCACCCGCACCCGACCGCCCGCGCTGCGCGCCGCCGCGTCCAGCGCCGCGCACGCCGCCGCATCCCCCTCCACGGCGAGCACCGCGTGTTGGTGAGCGATCGGCAACGAAATCGTTCCGACACCGGCAAAAAGGTCGAGCACCGCCCCCTTCGTCGGCAGGGCGGCGAGCACCGCCGCGACGATCACCGCCTCCGCCTCGGCACTGGCCTGCAAAAAGGCGCCGGGCGGAGGCGTTACGCCCACGCCGCCAAAGCCGATCGAGGGCCGCGACATCTGCACCGCGATCTCGGGCGCCTCCCGCCCCACCTGCCAGGCGATACGCGTCACGCCCGCAGCCTGCGCGAAGGCGGCAAGCCGTGTGCGGTCCGCGGCTGTCAGCTCCGCTTCCCCGCGGATCAGCAGGTCCGGCCCGGTGTCGAGCAGGTTGAGATGCACCTCGGCCCGCTGGCGCCATCCGCCCAGCTGCGCCAGCAGCGCGCGCAGCGGCGCCAGCAGCGCGACCAGCGGCGGGGCCGTGATCGGGCAGGCCAGGAGGTCGACGACACGCTCCTCCCGCGCCGCGTGCAGCCCGAGCACCACCCTGCCTCCCTCGCGCCGTGCCGCGAGGTCGAGCCGCCGGCGCGTCCCCGTGCTGGCGGCCACCATCTCGGCGACCGGCACTCCGGCGAAGCCCGCCCGCGCCAGGGCCGCGACCACCCGGCCGCGCTTCCAGGCGCGGTAGGGCGCATCGGCCCAATGCTGCAACCGGCATCCGCCACACTGGGAAAAATGTTGGCAGGCCGGATCGATCCGCTCGTCCGAGGCCGCCACCAGCTCGGCGCTTGCCGTCAGCGCCTGGCCCCGCCGCGCCACGGTGCCGAGCCGCACGCGCTCGCCCGGCAGCACGAAGGGCACGAACACCGGCCCCGTTGCGCCGCGCACCACCCCATCGCCGCCCGAGGCGATGTGGTCGACGACGGCCTCCGCGGGCTCAGGCGCCGAAGGCGGAGAGTCCGGTCTGAGCGCGGCCAAGGATCAGCGCATGCACGTCGTGCGTGCCTTCATAGGTGTTCACCGCCTCGAGATTCATCACGTGGCGGATCACGTGATACTCGTCGGCGATGCCGTTGCCGCCGTGCATGTCGCGCGCCTCGCGCGCGATCGCCAGCGCCTTGCCGCAGGAGTTGCGCTTGCACAGGCTGATCATCTCCGGTGCGGCGCGGCCCTCGTCGAGCAGTCGCCCGACGCGCAGGATCGCCTGCAGGCCGATGGTGATCTCGGTCTGCATGTCCGCGAGCTTCTTCTGGATCAGCTGCGTCGCCGCAAGCGGCCGGCCGAACATCTGCCGCTGCAGCGTGTAGTCGCGCGTCGCCTGCCAGCAGAACTCCGCCGCCCCCAGCGCGCCCCAGGCGATGCCGTAGCGCGCATTGTTGAGGCAGGAGAACGGTCCGCGCAGCCCCGTGACGCCGGGCAGCATCGCCGTCTCCGCGACCTCGACATCCTGCATCATGATCATGCCGGTGACCGAGGCGCGCAGGCTGAACTTGCCCTCGATCTTCGGCGCCGTCAGGCCCTTCGCTCCCCGCTCGATGAGGAAGCCGCGGATCACGCCCTCGTCGTCCTTCGCCCAGACCAGGAACACATCGGCGATCGGCGCGTTGCTGATCCAGGTCTTCGACCCGTTCAGGACATATCCGCCCGAAACCTTGCGTGCGCGCGTGCGCATCGAGCCGGGATCGGACCCCGCATCCGGCTCGGTGAGCCCGAAGCAGCCGACCCACTCGCCCGTGGCGAGCCGGGGCAGGTACCTGTCCTTCTGCGCCTCGGAGCCGAAGGCATAGATCGGATACATGACCAGCGAGGACTGCACGGAGAAGGCGCTGCGATAGCCTGAATCGACCCGCTCGACCTCGCGCGCGATCAACCCGTAGGAGACGTAGTTGACCCCGGCGCAGCCATGGCCCTCCAGCGTCGCGCCGAGGAAGCCCATCGCGCCCATTTCCGACATGATCTCGCGGTCGAAACGTTCGTGCCGGTTGGCCTCCAGCACGCGGGGAAACAGCTTCTCCTGGCAGTAATCGTGGGCCGCGTCGCGGATCGCCCGCTCGTCCTCGCTCAGCTGCTCGTCGAGCCGCAGCGCGTCGTCCCACTGGAACGGGGCAAACGTGCCCTTCCGGCCCGTCGCGGGCTTGGTGGCGTGGTTCATGCGGCGTCCTCCGTTTCCGTGGCCGCGGCGGTCGGGACCGGCGCGGTGCGCCTGGCAAGGCGCATGAAGGCGGGCATGTCCTCGCCGAAGCCCAGCACGCCGCCGCGTTCCTCGCCCGCCCGCTCGGCGTCGCGCCGTTCGGGGCGCTGCCGCTCGTGGGTGTGCCGCTCTTGGGCCTGGCGCTCGTGGGCTTGGCGCTCAGGGGCCTGGCGCTCGGGGCGGGCCCTGCCGCCCTCGCTGCGCTCGCCGGTCCGCTGCGGTGTCGGTCGTGGCTCGCCGGGCCAGTGCTCGACGACGGGCTGTTCCATGCTCTGGGGTTCCGCCGCCGGCGCCGCCGGGGTGGTGGGCGCGGCCTCGGCCGTCTGCTCCGGCACGGCTGGCGGCGGCACGGCCGCGCCCGCCGCTGCCCCGCTGCGACGCC
>JAGWQN010000071.1 GCA_028869995.1 Rhodospirillales bacterium | reverse complement strand
ATCGGCAACGGCGTGGTGATCGACCCCGAGGCGCTGCTGGCCGAGATCGAGCGCGTGCGCGGCCAGGGCATCGCGGTGACGCCCGCGACCCTGCGCATCGCCGAGAACGCGCCGCTGATCCTGCCGCTGCATGCGGCCCTCGACCGCGCGCGCGAGGCGGCGCGCGGCGAGCGGCGGATCGGCACGACCGGCCGCGGCATCGGCCCCGCCTACGAGGACAAGGTGGCGCGCCGGGCGATCCGCGTTGCCGATCTCGCCGAGCCGGCGACGCTGGACGCCAAGCTCGACGAGTTGCTGCTGCACCACAACACGCTGCTCAGGGGTCTCGGCGCCGAGACCTTCGAGAAGGCGGCGCTGATGCGCCATCTGCTCGACCTCGCGCCGAAGCTGCTGCCGTTCGCGGAGGCGGTCTGGGAGCGGCTCGACGAGGCGCGGCGGGCGGGACGGCGCATCCTGTTCGAGGGCGCGCAGGCGGTGATGCTCGACATCGACCACGGCACCTATCCCTACGTAACCTCCTCCAACACCGTCGCGGCGACGGCGGCCGCGGGCTCGGGCATCGGGCCGCACGGCATCGGCTTCGTCCTCGGCATCGCCAAGGCCTACACGACGCGGGTCGGCTCCGGCCCGTTCCCGACCGAGCTGCTGGACGAGACCGGGCAGCGGATCGGCGATCGCGGGCGCGAGTTCGGCACCGTGACCGGGCGGCGGCGGCGCTGCGGCTGGTTCGATGCGACGATGGTGCGCCAGGCGGTGACGGTCGGCGGCATCCAGGGGCTGGTCCTGACCAAGCTCGACGTGCTCGACGGGCTCGAGGAGCTGAAGATCGGCGTCGGATACCGGGTATTCGGCGAGACGATGCGCCGGCTGCCCGCCTCGCCCGCGGCGCAGGCGGCGGCGGAGCCGGTGTTCGAGACCGTCGAGGGCTGGTCGGGTTCGACCGCCGGCGCGCGCAGCTGGGCTGACCTGCCGGCGCAGGCGATCAAGTACGTGCGCCGGATCGAGGAGCTGGTGGGTGCGCCGGTGACGCTGCTGACCACCGGGCCCGAGCGCGACGACACGATCGTCGTGCGCGACCCGTTTGAGGGGTAGGGCAGGAGAGCCAGCCGGGCGCTACGCGCTCGCTGCTTCCTGCCACTCTTCCGCGGTGGCGCCCGCGAGGGCCTGGATGCGCTCCTCGTCCGCGGCGAGTTCCGCTGCCGGGCCGTCATAGACGATGGCGCCGTCGTCGAGGACGTAGGCATGGTCCGCGACCTCGAGCGACATGCGCACGTTCTGCTCGACGAGGAGCACCGAGATGCCCTCGTCACGCATCTGCGAGACGATGCGGAACACGTCGCGCACGATCAGCGGCGCAAGGCCCTGCGAGGGCTCGTCGAGGATCAGCACGCGCGGGTTGAGCAGCAGCGCGCGGGCGATCGAGAGCATTTCCTGCTCGCCGCCGGAGAGCTGGCGGCCGCGGTTCATCCGCCGCTCCTCGAGCCGGGGGAAGAGCTGGTAGATGCGCGGGATCGTCCACGGCCCCGGCCGCTCCAGCGGCACCTTGAGGTTTTCCTCGACCGAGAGGTTGGGGAAGATACGCCGCCCCTCCGGCACGTAGCCGACGCCGTGGGCGGCGATGCGGAAGGTGGGCCAGCGGGTGGTGTCCTTCCCAAAGACCGTCACCCGGCCCTGGCGCGGCGGCGTGAGGTTCATCACGCTGCGCATCGTCGTCGTCTTGCCGGCGCCGTTGCGGCCGAGCAGCGTCGTCAGCTTGCCCTCCGCGACCCGCAGCGAGACGCCGTGCAGGATGTGGCTCTTGCCGTAGTAGGTGTGCAGGCCCTCGATCTCGATCGCGCTCATGCGGCGTGCCCCAGATAGGCCGCCTGCACGTCCGGGTTGGCGGCGATGTCGGCGGGTGTGCCGTCGGCGAGCAGGGCGCCCTCGGCCAGCACGGTGATGCGGTCGGCGAGGTGGAACACCAGGCGCATGTCGTGTTCGACCAGCACGATGCTGTAATTCTCCTCGCGGTGCAGGCGCCGGATCAAGCCCGCGATCTCGAAGGTTTCCTGTTCGCCCATGCCCGCCGTCGGCTCGTCGAGCAGCAGCAGGCGCGGTTTGAGCGCGAGCGCCATCGCGATCTCGGCGATCCTCTGGTCGCCGTGCGCGAGCTCGCCGACCAGGCGGTCGGCCTTTTCGGTGATGCGGGTTCGTTGCAGAAGTTCATCGATAGCGCGGTTGACGCCGGCGCGCTCGGTGGCGCTGAGGCGGGGGCGCAGCGCATAGCCGGCGGCGACCTCGACGGCGATGCGCACGTTCTCGCGCACCGGCAGCTCGGGGAAGACCTCGGTGATCTGGAAGGTGCGCGCCATGCCGCGCTTGACCCGGCCGGGGACGGGACCGTTGGTGACGTCCTGGCCATCGAAAATGATGCGCCCCTTGGTCGGCGGGAAGAAGCCCGAGATCAGGTTGAAGAACGTCGTCTTGCCGGCGCCGTTGGGGCCGATGATGGCGCGCAGCTCGCCGCGCGCGACGGTGAGCGAGACCTCGCGCACCGCAACCAGGCTGCCGAACGTCTTGGTGACGTTGCTGACCTCGAGCATCGGCGAGTCGCTCATGCGTCCCTCCGGCGGCGCAGCATGCCGAGCAGACCGCGTGGGAAGAACAGCACCACGATGACGAAGACGCCGCCCACGAAGAACAGCCAGTTCACGGTGTGCGAGGAGATGTAGTCCTGCAGCACCACATAGACCGCGGCGCCGAGGAGCGGGCCCCAGAAGACGCGGATGCCGCCCAGCACGCACATGATCACGAGTTCGCCCGAGAGGTCCGTGTAGAGCGAGGAGGGGTCGGCAAAGTTGTTGAGCAGCGCATAGAGCCCGCCGGCGATGGCGATGAAGATCGAGGAGAGGGTGAAGGCGAGCCAGATGTGCCGCTCGATGTTGATGCCGAGGAAGCGGGCGCGACGCTCATTCTCGCGGATGGCGAGCAGCGTGCGGCCGAAGGGCGAGAGGAGGATCAGCCCCATCACCGCCACGACCAGCGCGAAGATGAAGAGCACGAAGTAGTAGAAGACGACGTCGTTCTTGATGATGTCGAGGGTGGCGAAGCCGAGGTGCAGGTTGGCCCGGGTGAAGCCGCGCAGCCCGTCGAAGCCGCCGGTCAGGCCGTTCCACTTGTAGGCGATGAAGTAGAAGATCTCCTGGAAGGCGATGGTGACCATCGCGAAGTAGATGCCGCGCCGCCGGGCGATGAGCGCGCCGATGACGGTGCCCGCCACGCCGCCGAGCACCAGGCCGGCGAGCAGGCCGAGGGGGGTCGAGGCGGTGACGTAGCGCAGGATCAGGCCGCAGCCATAGACGCCGAGACCGAAATAGGCGGCGTGGCCGAAGCTGACCATGCCGGTGAAACCGACCAGGAAGTTGAGCGCCATGGCGGCGAGCCCGAGCACCAGGATGCGGGTGCCGAGCGAGGTGTAGCCGCCGACCAGCGGCAGCCAGAGGGGTGCGCTGAGCAGGATCGCCCAGACCATGACCAGCGTCAGGATGCGCTGGCGGGCCTGGAGCTGCCCACCCGGAGCGTCGCCGCCCGGCGCTTGGATGACGGTGGCGCTCATTGCATGCCTTCCTCGCCGAGGAAGCCGCGCGGTCGGACGAGGAGGACCACGGCCATGATGATGTAGACCACGACGTCGGAGCCGGCAGGCCAGACCACGGCGGTGAGCGCGGCGGCGACGCCGATGGTGAGGCCGCCGAGCAGGGTGCCGACCAGGCTGCCCATGCCGCCCACGATGATGGCGACGAAGCTCGGCAGCAGCAGGGTGTCGCCCATGTTGGGGTTGAGGCCGATCTGCCCGCCGGCGAGCACGCCGGCGAGACCGGCGAGGAAGATGCCGAAGGCGAAGTTGAGCGAGCGCAACATGCGCACGTTGATGCCGAGGGCCGAGACCGTGTCGAGGTCGAGGATGCCGGCGCGGATGCGCATGCCCATGCGGCTGTAGCGCAGGAAGGCGAACAGCCCGAGCACCGAGACGACGACGATGCCGACCAGGAACAGGCGGTAGGCATTGAGGAAGAAGTAGGTCTGGCTCAGCGGCTGGGAGATGTTGTTGGGCACGCTGAGGGGCAGGCCGTTCACGCCCCAGATGTAGCGGCAGGCATCCTGCAGCATGAAGGCGAGGCCGAAGGTGAGCAGCAGCGAGTAGATCGGGTCACGGCCGTAGAGGCGGCTGATCATGGTGACCTCGATCACGTAGCCGATCAGGGCGGTGGCCAGCGGTGCGACGAGGAGGGACGGCCAGAAGCCGATGAAGGGAATGAGGGCGTAGGCGAGGTAGCCGCCGAGGGCGAGGAAATTGCCGTGCGCGAAGTTGATGACGTTGGAGAGGTTGAGGATCATCGACAGGCCAAGCGAGACGAGCACGTAGAACGCGCCGATGATCAGCCCGTTGAACAGATTGAACAGGATTAGCTGGAGCAAGAGGCGCTCTCCGTCGCTGGGCGCACGCGCGGTGGATATGAAAAACCCCTGCCGTCAGCCATGAGGTGGCGGCAGGGGCCGAGGCGTTGCTGTTGGCCTGCGCCTGTTGCCTACGCCGGGTATTTCATGTGGCAGCCCGTCGCGGCGAGCGGCAGCACCTTCTCGCCGTCCACCTTGTCCAGCGTGCTGAAGACGTCGTAGGGGCTGTCCTTGGACGGCGGATGCACCTCGCCCGCGAAGATCGTGGGCATCAGCTCATGGTCGCCGGCCCGGTAGAAGACCTTCTTTTCCTGCAGCGCGACTTCGGGCGGCAGTTCCATGCCGGCCATGGCGTGGGCGAGCTTGATGCCATCCAGGCTCTTGGCCTTCTCGGCGGCCAGGGCCGCGGAATGGACGGCCACGTAGCCCATCCAGTGCCGGGCCGAGGCGGGCTTCTTGTAGAGGCCGTAGATCGCGGCGACGAATTCCTTGACGTGCGGCACGCCAGGCTGGTTCCACCACCACTCCATGGAGGCGAGGCCGGCCTGCGCCTCGGGCGGCACCGCCAGGATCGCCTCCAGCTCGAACAGGGTGGCGCCGAGGCCCATCTGCTTGTTCATGCCGAACTGCACGAACTGCTTGGCGAGGTCGATCTGCGCCAGGCCGCCCATGTTGTTGATCAGCACCTCCGGCTTGTAGGCGCGGGCCTTGATCAGCGTTGCCGAGTAATCGCTGGCCGAGATCGGCATGTAGACGTTCTCGAACGTGCCGCCGGCGGCCTCGAGGTAGTGCTGGAAGCTCTGCTTCAGCGAATGGCCGTAGGCGTAGTCGGGCGAGATCATGAACCAGCGCTTGCCGTACTTCTTGATCAGCAGGCCGGTGACGGCGCCCGCGTCCATCATCGTCGTGTTGCAGACGCGGAAGACGTTCCAGGCGCAGGCCTTGCCGGTGATCGGGTCGGTGTGGCCGCCGGGGACGATGTGGAGCACGCCCTTCTGGGTCGCGACCTGCGAGATCGCGTAGGCGATGCCCGAGTTGACGTCGCCCATCGTGATGTTGACGTGGTCCTTGTCGATCAGCTTGCGGATCTTCTCGACGCCGGTGCCGACGTCATTGGCGGAATCCTCGACGAGGAGCTGCAGCTCCCGCCCCATGATGCCGCCCTTCTTGTTGATCTCCTGGACCGCGTAACGCGCGCCCTGGACTTCGGAGACGGCCTGGATCGACAGGCTGCCGGTCAGCGGATCGACGAAGCCGATCTTGACCGGAGCCTCGCCGAGCGCGGGCACGATGAAGGGCGCTGCCACCTGTGCCGCGCCGATGGCGGCGGCACCCTGAAGCACGCGCCGACGACCGAATCCGTCCGACTTGCGTTGGACCATTTCCTGAGCCTCCCTATCGTTCACGTCCGGCATCCGCGGGATCGTGCCCGAGGCCTGCCATGTCGATGCCGCTCTTTGGCGGGTTACAAAATCATGATGGCGGAGGCCAGCGCGTTGCGCAAGAGGAGAAAGCGACGATCCAATCGCTTGATTCGGCGGCATGTTGGCGGGGCGTGGCTGTTTCGCGGCGCGGCACGCGGGGCTTTGCCATCGAAGCGGGGCCGGGCAACATGAAGCCGACCAGGACAGCCCCTCGCCATGACCCACCGCGGCCTGAAATTCGGCATCTTTCTCGCCCCCTTCCATCGCCTCGGCGACAATCCGACGCTGGCGATCCGTCGCGATATCGAACTGATCGAATGGCTCGACCATCTCGGCTACGACGAAGCCTGGATCGGCGAGCACCATTCCGCCGGCTGGGAGACGATCGCCTCGCCCGAGCTCGTCATCGCCGCCGCGGCGGAGCGGACGCGCCGTATCCGCCTCGGCTCCGGCGTTACCTCGCTGCCCTACCACAACCCGCTGCTGGTGGCGCAGCGCTTCACCCAGCTCGATCACATGACGCGCGGGCGGGCGATGCTGGGCTGCGGGCCGGGCGCGCTCGTCTCCGACGCCTACATGCTCGGCATCGAGCCCGCGCTGCAGCGCCGGCGGATGGACGAGGCGCTCGACGTCATCATGGCGCTGCTCGCCGGCGAGACGGTGAGCCGCGAGACCGACTGGTTCACCCTGCGCGAGGCGCGGCTGCACCTCGCCCCCTACAGCGCGCCGCGCTTCACCGTCGCCGTCGCGAGCACGCTGACGCCCGCGGGCGTGGCGGCGGCGGGGCGGCACGGGCTGGGCGTGCTGTCGCTGGGCGCCGGCCTGCCGGGCGGCGCCGATGCGCTGGCGAAACAATGGGCGATCGCCGAGGAGACCGCCGCACAGCACGGCAAGACCATGGATCGCAACGAGTGGCGCCTGGTGCTCAACATGCATGTGGCCGAGGACGACGAGCGGGCCCTGGCCGAGGTCAGGCGCGGTGAGCGGCTGGAGACGGTGGGCTACTTCGAGGAGACCCTGGCCCGCCCGCCGGGCCGGGCGGAGGATCCGCTGCGCGAGGGAGTGGCGGCGGGGACCACGCTGGTGGGCTCGCCCGAGACGGTGGCGCGCGGCATCTCGCAGCTGATGGAGCGCGCCGGCGGGCCGATCGGCGGCGTGATGTTCCGCGCCCACGACTGGGCCGATCGCGAGCAGACCTGGCGCAGCTATGAGTTGTTCGCCCGCTGGGTGATGCCGCGCTTCCAGGGCTCGCTCGAGGCGCCCGCGGCGTCCAATGCCTGGACCCGTTCCAACCGCGACACGATCTTCAAGCCCAACGTGGAGGCGATCCGGCGTGCTTACACCGATGCCGGGCGCGCCGTGCCCGAGCAGTTCGACGCCCGCGTCTCCGGGGCGGAGCCGAAGGGGGGCTGAGGCGCCCCCCCGCGCTACTGCCTGAGCGTCGCGTAGGCGATGCGGCTGCCGAAGCGGTAGGTGCCCCGCAGCGTTCCATCCGGCTGCGCGACGTAGCTGGCGACGGCGCCGTTCGCGAGCAGGACGACGAGGCGCCGGCCGTCGTAGTGGGCGATGCTGCGCTCCTGGCCGGGGATGTCGATGTTCCAGGCCGGCGCGACGCCCCATTCGTAGATCACCTGCGCCTGGCCCGGGCGCACCTGCTCGACGACGAGGGTGGTGGGGAAGGTGGCGTCCCAGCTGCCGTTCCATTGCCCGACCAGCGCGGCCGGTGGCGTGGCCGCGGCCTGCGGCTGGGGCGCGCGGGGAGCGGCGCAGGCGGCAAGCGGCAGGGCGAGGGCGCCGGCGAGGACGGCGACCCGCCATCGCATCGGGGCCATCCCTCCCTGCGCCGGCGGGTGGCGCCTCACGCCTCGTCCTCGACCGGGTTGCGCAGCGTGCCGACGCCGCTGATCTCCACCTCGACGATGTCGCCGGGCTTCATCCACAGCGGCGGCTTGCGATAGGCGCCGACGCCGCCCGTCGTGCCGGTAATGACGACGTCGCCCGGCTCGAGCACGGTGAAGGTCGAGCAGTAGGCGACCAGCCGGGCCACGTCGAACACCAGGTCGTCGATGGTGGCGCGCTGGACCTCCTCGCCGTTGAGGCGGGTGACGAGGCTCGCCCGGGTGATGTCGCCGGCCTCGTCGGGCGTCACGAGCCAGGGGCCGAAGCCGCCGGTCCCCGGGAAGTTCTTGCCCGGCGTGAACTGGGTGGAGTGGCGCTGCCACTCGCGGACCGAGCCGTCGTTGTAGCAGGCATAGCCGGCGACGACGGACATCGCCTCGGCCTCGGGGACGTGGCGGCAGCGCCGGCCGATGACGAAGGCGAGCTCGCCCTCGAAGTCGAAGGTCGCCGAGGCGCGCGGGCGGATCATCGGCTGCAGGTGCCCGACCTGGGTGTTGGCCCAGCGGGTGAAGATGGTCGGCATCTTCGGCGGCTCGCGTCCGCCCTCGAGGATGTGGGAGAGGTAGTTGAGGCCGACGCAGATGATCTTTTCGGGGTCCGGCACCGGCGGCAGCCAGGTGAGGTGTGCGAGATCGAGCCGCGGCGCCGAGGCCGGCACCGTGATCGCCCCGCCGGCCGCCAGCGCGGCGCGCAGGGTGGGGGCGGTGGCGGTGAGGTCGGCGACCGTGCCGCCTTCGACGGCGCCCCAGCCGGTGCGCCCGGCCGCGTCGCGGAAGCTCATCAGTTTCATCGTCGCGTTCCCTTTGTCTCTGCGATCAGTTGCTCGAACAGGCGGCGCCAGGTGGCGAGCACCGCGGTCGCCGTGAAATCGCGTTCGTAACGGTCCCGGCCCGCGGTGGCCAGCCGCCGGGCCGCGTCGCGGTCGGCGAGGACGCGCGCGAGCGCCGCGGCGAGCGCCGCGTCGTCCTCCAGCGCCACCAGGAGGCCGGTGCGGTCCTGGTCGATCAGCTCGCTCGGGCCGAGGGCGGCGAGCGCAACCACCGGGCGGCGCGCGGACCAGGCTTCCAGCACCATGTTGCCGAGCGGCTCGCCGCGCGAGGAGCAGAGGAAGATGTCGCAGGTGGCGAGCAGGGCCGCCGCGTCGCGCCGCCAGCCGAGGAAATGCGCCCGCCCGCCGACGCCGAGGCTGGCGGCGAGCGCCTTGAGTGCGCCCTCCTCGGGGCCGCTGCCGGCGATCGCCAGATGGACCCCGGGCAACCGTGCGAGCGCCCGCAGCGCGATGTCGAAGCCCTTGTCGCGATGCAGCCGGCCGAGGCCGAGCAGCATCGGCGCGTCGGGCGGGATGCCGAGCGACGAGCGGTCGAGGGGGGCCGCGGCCGAACAATCGTCGACGAAATTCGGCAGGTAGTGGGTCCGGCTTTCCGCGATGCCGCGGGAGCGGAGCCAGGCGACGATGCCGTGCGTGTTGCCGACCAGATGGTCGCAGGTGCGGAAATATTTCGGATCGTAATAGCCGCCCATGCGCCCGACGAGCACCCACGGGCCGCGCGGCGCGTGCATCGAGGCGCGGCTCATCCAGGTCATCGCGATGTCCGGGCGGAACGCCCGCAGCGCGCGGGCGATGCGCGGGCGGGTCAGCCGGTCGAGCGGCCCGCCGAAGCGCAGGCCGAGCGGCTCGAGCCCCGCCGCCGCCAGCCGCGCGGCGCGCGCGGGTTCGCTGCGGATGATCGGCAGCACGCTCTCGCCCGCCTGGGCCTGGGCGATGGCCATGCGCTCGTAAAACAGCTCGGCCCCGCCGTCGCGCGCGCCGGCCATGATGTGGGCGATGCGCATCAGGCACGCTCCAGCAGCGCGATGGCGGCGGCGAGCGCCTGGGCCACGGGCAGCGCCTCCATGCTCCGCTCCGCGGCCACGGCGGTGGCGGCGCGGGGGCCGGCCGGCGCGTATTCGGTGGCGGGGGTCGGGCCGAACAGGCCGAGCGTCGGCGCGCCGGCGGCGGCGGCGAGGTGCATCAGCCCGGAATCGTTGCCGACGAACAACGAGGCCCGCCTGAGGCAGGCGGCGGCCTCGGGCAGGCTGAGGTTGCCGGCGAGGTCGATGGCGCCGGGAAAGGCGGCGAGCACGGGCTCGGCGAGCGCGCGTTCCATCGCGCCGGGGCCGGCCATCACGGCCACCGCCGCGCCCGCGAGCGGGCCGGCGAGCAGCGCCTGGCCGAGGGCGGCGAAGCGTTCGGCGGGCCAGATCTTGCCGCTCCAATTGGCGGTGGGGGCGAGCACCAGAAGCCGGCCCTGGGGCAGCAGCGCGCTGGCGCGCGCTTCGTCGGCGGGCCCGGTCCAGACGACCGGCAGCGGCGGCGGATCGAGGCCGAGCACCGCGCCGAGCTGGGCGACCTTGGCGCCGCCGGTGCGGCGCATGCGCGCGCGCCGCCGCGCCGGCACGAGGAAGGACAGGGCCGAGGCGCGGATGTCCACCACCAGGTCCCAGCGGGTGAAGACGGTCGCGGCCCAGAGCGGCAGCCAGTGCCGCCGGTCGCGCCGCTTTTCCAGCAGGATCAGGCGCTCGAGGCGCGGCATGCGCGCGAACACGTCGCCGGCGACGGTGCCGCAGGCGACGGTGAAGCGCGCCTCGGGGTAGCGGCGGAGCAGGTGGTCGATGAGGCCCGTCGAGAGCACCACGTCACCGATGCGGTTGGAGCTGACGAAGAGGATGCGCCTCATCCCGCGGGCGCCTGGGCCAGGGCCAGGGCCGCGGCGAGGCCGGCCATCATGAAGAAAATGCCGGAGCTGTAGACGTCGAAGGCGGAGCTCGAGGAGGCGATGGGCCAGAGATGCACGAGGCAGGCGACGAAGACGCCGGCGCGCAGCGGATCGGTCCGGCGCAGCAGGCCGCGCCCGGCGACCAGGAGCCAGCCGAGCGACGCGGCGGCGAACAGCAGCAGGCCCGGCAGGCCCGCGTTGGTGAGCGCCTCGAGATAGATGTTGTGCGGATGGATGTTGCAGACGCCCGCACCGCCGCCCTGGACCAGGTGCTGGCCGAGCGCGGGGAAGGCGCGGAAATTGACCGGCTCGGCGCAGGCATGGCGGAAGCCGTCGAAGCCCCAGCCGAGCAGCGGGTGGTTCTGCGCCATGGCCAGCGAGCGCAGGTAGAGCGAGCCGTAGGGGCTGTCGGGGAAGTGTTCCATCGTGTGGAGGAACAGCGTCACCAGCCGGTGGTGCGCCTGCGGCGAGAACACGGCGGTGGCCAGCACCAGCAGCGGCGCCATCACCAGGGCCGCGAGCGCGAGCGGACGCAGCCGGCGCAGCAGCAGCGCCGTCACGGCCAGGCCGAGCAGCAGCAGCAGCAGCGGCATGCGCTGGCCGATGATCACCATGGTCACGACGGTGAGCAGCAGCAGCGCCGCCGCCGCGACGAGGCGCACGCGCGCGAGCACGGGCAGCAGCACCGCGAACAGCATGCGCACCAGCGGCGCGCTGGCGCGCGGCTCGTAGAAGGGGCCGGTCAGCGAGCCGTCCGCCCACCAGCGGCGGAAGCCCCACATGTCGAAGCCCGTGAGCTGCTGCAGCCAGACATTGGCGCCGATGTAGAGCACGGCGACGGCCAGCATCCGGGTGATCCAGGCGCGCGCGCCCGTCTCCGCCAGCACCACCCGCCCGAGCGCCGGCACGAGCAGGAACCAGCGCAGCGAGACCACCGCCTGGACGAAGGCCGGCATGCCGCCGGCGGCGTGGAGGGGCAGCGAGCAGACCAGCTGCCAGGCCCAGAACAGCAGGCCCGGCAGCGCCTCCGCCGCCACGAGCCAGCGCCAGGACCGCGTTGCCGCGAGTTGCCAGAGGAAGGCGAGGTCGATGACCGCGACCGCGACCTCGGCGAGGGCGCGCGCGTGCAGCAGCAACAGGGGCAGCAGGGCGGCGGCGATCTGCGCCGCGCGCAGCACCCGGCGGGGCAGGGGCGGCATCAGTGCAGCTTGGGCGCGCGCAGGAAGCTCTGACGATCGGCGGAGGCGATGCGCACCGCCATGCGCGAGCCGTCGCGCCCGACGCGCAGCAGGACCGTCGCGCCGGCGGGCCCGGACTGCCAGACCTTGCGCCAGAGGGCGGCCAGATCGGTCACGTCCTCGTCGCCGACGCCGATGATGCGGTCGCCCTGGCGCAGGCCGGCGCGCGCCGCCGGGCCGGTTTCGGCGAGGCCGCCGACGACGATGCCCTCCTCCGCTTCCATCGCATAGAGGCCGAGCCAGGGGCGCGGCGGGGCCTTCGGCCGGCCGAGGGTGAGCAGTTCGTCGAGCACCGGCGCGAGGCAGGCGGACGGGACGACCATGTTCAGGTCCATCCGCCGCTTGCCGTCCCCCTGCTGGAGGATCAGCGAGCCGGTGCCGAGCAGCTTGCCCTCGGTGGAGATCAGGGCCGAGCCGGACCAGAACGGGTGCGCGGGCGCGGTGAAGATCGCGTTGTCGAGGACATATTCCCAGTAGCCGGCGAATTCCTGGCGGTTGACGACGCGTGTCTCGATCGCGTGGCGGCGGCCGCCGCTGGCCGCCATGATGGCCTCCGCGCCGGTGGCGAGGGACTCGGAATCGCCGAGCTCGAGCACCGGCAGATCGAGCCGGCCCAGCGCCTGCACCAGGCCGAGGCCGGAGGCGGCGTCGAACCCGAGCGGGTAGCCGGGGACGGCGCGGCCGTCGGCGGTGATGAGCCAGACGGTTTCGGCCTCCGTGATCAGGTAGCCGATGGTCAGCACCAGCCCGTCCTCGCGGATCACCGCGCCATGGCCGAGGCGTTCCGTGCCCAGGGTGGCCGCGGTGAAGGCGTCGGCCGGCACGTTGGCGCGCAGGCCCACCACCGCGCGCAGTGTCCGCTCGAGGTCGAAGCGGTAGTCGTTCGGGTGCGGCTGCAGGTTTTCCGGGATTTCCCAGTCGTCGGGCTCCATCGCGGCGTCGGTGCCTCCTTTACGCGCGCTATATGGGGCGCAAGCCGGGTTCGCGGCAAGGAAGGGGCCGCGTCCGGCGCCGGCCGCGGCGCGAGCGGTCAGAGACCAAGCGCCTGCGCGATATCGGCCCGGGTCCAGAGGCCTAGCTCGCGCGCGGCCTCGCCCACCGGACGATCCGGCAGCTGCTCACGCGGAGGCGGCAGGCCGAACGGCGGCAGCATGAGGTTGGTGTGCCTGGTCAGGCCCGTCGTGATGTCGGTGTTTTCTTCGACAGCATGGTAATGCGTCAGCAGGCAGTAACGCGCTCCCGATTCCACAAAGCGGGTCAAGGCGCCGAGGATGTCGGCATTGGACAGGTGGATCAGGCCGTCACGACAGAACCACAGATCGGTGGGCGGATGCGCGTCGCGCGTCAGATCGAGGACGATAAACTCCCGGTCGGCGGCGCCATGGCGTGCCCGGCACCCGGCTACGAGATCGTCGACGATGTCGCCGCCGATGTAGTGGAACCCCTCCGGGAACGGGACCGTCCGCATCCAGTTGAAGTCGCCGCACGGCGCATCGAGCATCGAGCGGATCGCCAGCCGCTGCAGCAGGCCGGCCAGTTCAAGCCGCAGCGTCTCGGTCGATGCGAGTGACGATCCGTTCCCGCTCGCGGACTCGTCGTTGCCCCAGTAATTCGTCCTGTAGATCAGCGTGAAGGCGTCTTTCGCGCCGGCGCTGGCGGCGATCTGCTGGCGCATCGTCTTCTTCCAGCGCGACTTGAGCTGGCGACGAACGAGCGGTAGGCGCGTGAGGAAGTCCCGGATTCTGGTTCCGATCACGTTCGCACTCCTGCCTGGCGTCCTGTTAGGCGATGCCGCCCGGCAAGGGAATAGCCGCCACGCCCGGCCCCCGAAGTTGCCGGGACCGACGCGCGCACCGCGCGGGGGGTTTGCAATGCGCTTGGTGCCGCCGTTAGATTGCCGTCCATGGAAGCGCCCTTCATCCTCGTTCTGCTCGCCTCCCCCACCGGGGCCGGCGAATGCCTTGACGTCGCGACGAGCGTCGGGCGAACACTCGGACGGCCGGTTCAGATCGCCCATGTCGAGGTCGGGCCGGGAGCGATCATCCTGCCCTCGCAGGAGCAGCTCAGCGAGTACGAGGCCGAGCATTTCGCCGAGCGCGAAAAGACGCAGACCGATGCGGTCCGCGCGCTGGTGGCCGGCTGGAACGACAAGGCCGGCGAGAAGCTGCCGCTCGATGTGTTCCAGGGCGATGAATGGCGCGTGATGCGCCACTATCGCGGCCGCGTCGCCCTGGTCGTGCTCGCCTCGCCGCACACCCAGCCGGTCGGCCACCGCGAGACGCTGCGCGCGGCGCTGCTGCGCACCGGCCATCCGGTGGTGATGGTGCCGCCGGGCTGGAGCGACGGTTTCGGCCGCCGGCTGATGGTGGGATGGGCGGATTCGCCGCCGCTGCGCCGCGCCATCGCCTCCTTCACCCCCTTCCTGGCCGCGGCCAAGGAGGTGGACGTGGTCGCCATCGGGCAGGACCCGTCGGTGCTGGATGCGGCGCGCGGCGTGCTCGGGCCGATCGCCCCCGCCGCGAACTACCGGATGCTGGCGCCCGATGGGCGACGCACGGCGAACATGCTGATCGACGAGGCGCGGGCGACGCAGGCCGACGGCATCGTGATCGGCGCCTTCCGGCGCGGCGAGATCCTCAACTGGCTGCTGCTCGGCACGTCGAGCCGGCTGATCCACGAAAGCTCGGTGCCGCTGCTGATGAGCGCCTGATCGCGCCGGCCCGTGCCGCGGCGGCAGGGCCGCCGCGGCGGGTGGATCAGAGCCAGCCGACGCCACGCGCCAGCATGTTGAGCGCGACCAGGATGATGACCGGCACGAAGACGCGCTTGAGCCAGACATTGGACATGCGCGTCAGCGTCTTGGCCCCCACCGTCGCGCCCAGCAGCACGCCCAGCGCCACCGGTGCGGCGATCGCGGGGTCGATGTCGCCACGCTGGAAGAAGATCCCGGCCGAGGCCGCGGCCGTCACGCCGATCATGAAATTGCTGGTGGTGGTCGAGACCTTCATCGGCAGCCGCATCGCGGTGTCCATCGCCAGCACCTTGAAGGTGCCGCTGCCGATGCCGAGCAGGCCGGAGATCAGGCCGGCGATGTACATCAGGCTGAAGCCCCAGCGGATGTGCGCGACGTTGTAGGCGACGTCCTGGCGCGTGCGCCGGTCGGGGTAGCTGGCGGGCAGCCGCAGCCGCGCCGCCCATTTGTGGTTCTTGACGTTGGCCGGCAGCTCCTCGCCCAGGCGCATCACCAGCGGCATCGCCGAGATCAGCAGCACCACGCCGAAGACGATGAACAGCACCGTGGGGTTGAGCAGGGTCGAGATCAGCGCGCCGCAGATGGCGCCGAGCGTGGTCGCGACCTCGAGGAACATGCCGACGCGCAGGTTGGTCATCCGGTCGCGGACATAGGCCGCGGCGGCGCCGGAGGAGGTGGCGATCACCGAGACGATGGAGGCGCCGATCGCGGCATCGAAGGGGACGCCGAAGCCGAGGGTGAGGATCGGCACGATGAACACGCCCCCGCCCAGCCCCACCAGCGCGCCGACGAAGCCGGCGAAGGAGGAGGCGAACAGCACGAAGAAGAAGAACCCGAGCCTGCCGTCCTGCACCAGCGCGGGCTGGGGCCGGCCGAGCCAGGCGCCGACGCCGAAGATGCTGAACAGCAGGATCGCCAGCACCAGCGCCGTGATCGTGACGTAGGTGCGGTCCTCCTCGAGCGCGAAGGCGATGATGGAGACGCCGACGCGCAGCACCGGGGTCGCGAGCAGCACCAGCAGGCCGAGCACGACGACGGCGAGGGGCTGGCCGGCGAGAACGCCGCTGACCACCGCCGGCAGCGTGTCGGGGAAGGTCGGGTGGGCGAGGCCGCCGGTGTAGCGCAGGACGAAGAACCAGCTGATGCCGCCGAGGATGATCGCGACGCTGAGCAGGACGCCGCCGCGCAGGACGCCGCTGATGATCAGTTCGGTCTTTCGGATGATGCTGTCGTCGGGCCCGAGGGAGATGATCTTGCTGTCGAAGGTCTTGGTTGCCATGGGGCCGTCGGCTTTCGCGAATTGACACGAGCGGCGAGCCGAGGAAGCGGCTCGCCTTTCCTAAGTCAGTGGAACAAGACCACACTTGAGGTGGAATTGTGGCATTACCAGCCGTCCCTAAGCAATGAGCAGGAATTAATCCAGCGTTGCGAGCAACCCGGCGAGCAGGCGGGTGCGGGGGAGCACGCTCGCCTCGTCGATGTGCTCGTCGAGCGTGTGCGCGCCGTCGCCGCCGAGGCCGAGTCCGTCGAGCGAGGCGATGCCCATGGCGCCGGTGAAGTTGGCGTCCGAGCCGCCGCCGGCGCTCTGCGGCGGGATGGCGAAGCCGAGCCCCTCGGCGATGGCGCTGGCGCGCTGCCACAGCGCCATGGTCGCACTGTCCGGCTCCCAGACCGGGCGGACGATGCTCCGGCGCGCGCTGAACTGCACGCCCTCGCCGATCGGGCGCAGCGCCTCCATGGCGGCGACGGCGCGGTCGAGGTCGGGCTGGCGGCGGGCCATGGTGAGCGCCTGGGCGGTGCAGGTGGTGGCGACGCAATTGACCCATTCGCCGCCGCGCAGGACGCCGACGCTGAAGGTCGCGTCCGGCGTCGTCATCGCCTCGATGGCGAGGATCTGGCGCGCCATTTCCGCGATCGCGCTGCGCCCGTCGGCGAGGCGGGCGCCGGCGTGGCTGGGCCGGCCGGTGGCGGTGAGGTCGAAGCGCGCGATGGCATAGCGGCCGGTGACGACGCCGCCGTCCGGGCGGGCGGGTTCCGGAACGAGCACATAGCGCTGCCGCGCCGCCTCCGCCTCGATCAGGTCGCGCGTCGAGGGGCTGCCGACCTCCTCGTCGGGTGTGAGCAGCACGCTGACCGGCAGCCGGGTCGCGATGCCCGCACGGGCCAGGCCGCGCAGGGCTTCGAGCGCGATGTAGTTGCCGCCCTTCATGTCCATGATGCCGGGTCCCCAGCATTTCCCTCCGGCACGGCGGAAGGCGAGGGCGCCCAGCGTGCCGAGCGGGTGGACGGTATCGAGATGGCCCATGACCAGGATGCCGGGGCCGGGCCGGGGATGGGCGAACCGGGCGCGCACCGCGCCGCCATAGCCCATGCGGCCGGGGATGCGCTCGATCGTGGCGCCGAGCAGCGCCAGGTCGCGCGCGGCGAGGACCATTGCGCGGTCGACGGCGGCGGCGTCGTGCGTCGGGCTTTCGCATTCGACCCAGGTTCGCAGCCCGGCGAGAATGGTATCGAGATCGAAATCGAGGCCCCTGGGGTCCATGTCCTGCTCCGGTCGCGTGCGGTTGGCGTTGGCCGCGGACGATGGCCGCCGCGGCGCCACGCGGCAAGGGCGGGGCGTGCCGCGCGCTCAGCCGCTCGCGGGCAGGAGGCGGTCGGCGGCGGCGAGCACCGCGTCGGGGCTGACGTCGCGGATGCAGGCCATGCCGGCGCAACCGCGCCAGTTGTAGCAGGGCAGGCAGGGGGGAGCGGTGTGCAGGACCGCGGCCCTGGCGTTGAGCGGGCGCCAGTGCGCGGGGTTGGCGACGCCGGTGGTCAGCACCACCGAGGGCACGGCGTCGAGTGCGGCGAGATGGGCGGCGAACGAATCGAGGCAGACCAGCAGCGCCGCTCCGGCGAGGACACCGCGCAGCGCCGCCGGGTCGAGCCGGTCGGCGAGGTCGATCGCACCGGGCGTCGCGGCCGCCATGCGCGCGCACCGCGCCGCCTCGCGCGGGCCGCGCCCGGTGAACACCAGCGCCAGGCCGCGCGCGGCGAGAACGGCGGCGAGCTGCTGCCAGTTCGCCTCCGGCCATTCCCGGCTCGGCGCCCCCGCCCCCATGTGCAGGACCGCGTAGCGCCGTGGCAGCGCCAGCGGCCCCGGTGGCGAGAGGGCGGGCAGCGCCGGGCGCGGCGGCGTGGCCGCGGCCGGTGCGCCGATCAGCCCGGCCGCTTCGAGCAGCGCCGCCTGATAGGCGGCGACATGGCGGTCGGCGGGGCGGAAGGCCACGGCCTGGGTGAGGAAGCGGCGGCATCCGCTGGCACCGTAGCCGATGCGCCGCGGGATGCCGGCCGCGCGCAGCACCGGGGCCACCGGCGGGAACGGGTGGTAGAGATCGATCGCCAGGTCGTAGTCCGCCGCGCGCAGGTCGCCGATCACCGCGCGCCGCGTGGCGAGGTGCCGGCGCAGCTTCTCGAGCCGCCCGACCGGCGCGCGGCTGAGCCAGTAGTGCTCGAGCACGTGCAGGCGGCGGATGCGCGGGTCGCCGCGGAACACCGCCGCCCCGGCGGGCGAGACGAGCAGGCCGAGCTCGATCTCCGGCGCGGCGTCGGCGATGCGTTGCAGGGCTGCCGAGGCGATGACGGCATCGCCGAAATTGCCGATCATCGCCAGCAGCACGCGCCGCGGCGGCGCGGCCGGGGGCGGCGGCGGGGCGGGGGGCCAGGGCAGATGGTCGAGCAGCCAGAGGGCGCTGACGAGGAAGGGGTTGCTGACCACGTAGCCCCAGCGCCCGGGCACGCCCGGGCGGGCGCGCGCGTTGCCGCTCGGCGGTTTCGTCTGCACTCTGCGCGTCACCGTCGAACCGGACCTGTCCATCGCTCGGCGTAACGATGCCGGTGGGGCTGCGTCGCGACAAGAGCCGGTTGCGGGAAGCGGCCGGGCAAAGGATGCTGGCACGATGGAAAACGATGGACTCCCCGCCGGCGCCCGCGAGCGCGCGATGGCGGCGATCGGTATCGGCGTCGCCATGGCGGTGCTGGACGGCAGCATCGCCAATGTCGCGCTGCCGGCGATGGCCCGTGGGCTCGCGGTCTCGCCGGCCGCCTCGGTTTGGGTGGTCAACGCCTTCCAGCTCGCGGTCGTGGTCGGGCTGCTGCCCTGCGCCGCGCTGGGCGACATCATCGGCTTCCGCCGCGTCTTCGTCGCCGGGCTCGTGGTGTTTACCGCCTCGTCCGGCGCATGCGCGCTCGCGCCCTCGTTCGGCTTCCTGATCGGCGCGCGCGCGATCCAGGGGCTCGGCTGCGCGGGGATGACGAGCATCAACACCGCGCTGCTGCGCTTCGTCTTTCCCAGCCGCCATCTCGGGCGGGCGGTCGGCTTCAACGCTGCCGTCGTTTCGGTTTCGGCCGCCGCCGGGCCGAGCGTGGCGGCCGCGATCCTCGCCGTGGCGCCCTGGCCGATGCTGTTCGCCGTGAACGTGCCGCTCGGCGTCGTGGCCCTGACCATGGCGGGCGCGCTGCCGTACACGCCGCTCTCGCACCAGCGCCTCGACCTGCCGAGCGTGGTGATGAACGCGAGCACGATGCTGCTGCTGATCTTCGTGCTCGATCAGTTCGGTTCGGCAACCCCGGTGCTGGAGACCGGGGCCGCGGCGCTGGTGCTGCTGACGGTCGGGCTCGTCTTCGTGCGCCGCCAGCAGCGCCTGGCGCCGCCGCTGCTGCCGGTCGACCTGCTGGCGCGCCCGGTCTTCGCGCTCTCGGTGGTGACGGCGATCTGCTCGTTCTCGGCGCAGACGCTGGCCTACCTGGCGTTGCCCTTCGTGTTCGAGGCGCAGGGGGCCTCGCAGGTCGCCACCGGGCTGCTGCTCACGCCCTGGCCGCTGGCCAACGCCGTGGTCGCGCCGATCGCCGGGCGGCTCGCCGACCGCGTGGCGCCCGGCGGCCTTGGCGGCGCGGGAATGCTGGTGATGGCGACCGGGCTCGTGCTGGTGCGCTTCCTGCCGCCGGGAGGCGCGCCGCTGGAGATCGCTTTCTGCATGGTGCTGATGGGGGCCGGGTTCGGCTTTTTCCAGGCGCCGAACGGCCGGCTGCTGCTGGCGAGCGCGCCGCCGGGGCGCACCGGCGCGGGCAGCGGCATGCTGGCGACGGCGCGGCTGACCGGACAGACGGTCGGCGCGGCGCTGGCGGCGGTGGTGTTCCGGCTCGCCGCGGCGGACGGCGTCGTCGCCGGCGGGCATGCGGCGCTGACGCTGGCGGCCGGATTTGCCGTGGTGGCGGCGGTGTTCAGCCTGCTGCGGATCGGCCGGACGGTGCCCCAGCCCCATCCCCAGACGCAGCCGCAACCCCAGCCGCAGCGAGCGACCCGAACAGGGCCGCGTGCGGACTCCCCAGCCGACTGAACACCGGCGGCTGGCCGAGCGGGGCCGCGACGACCACGCGCTGGCCGCCACGATGGCGCGCGCCCGACCAGAGGTGCTGCCAGTCCGCGCCGGCGGGCAGGTAGACCTCCCAGCGGTCGCGGCCGGCGGCGTGCACCGGGGCGACCAGCAGGTCCGCTCCGAGCAGGAACGCATCCTCGATCGCGGCGGCCTCGGGGTCCTGCGGGAAGTGTAGGAACAGCGGGCGCTGCGCCGGCAGACCGGTCGCGGCCTGCCGGGCGACCTCGCGCAGATAGGGGGCGAGATCGCGATGCAGGCGGCTGAAGCGCGCGAACGCCGCCAGCACGGCGGGGTCGGCGTCGATCTGCAGGTTCTGGCGCGGGCGGTTGCCCTCGTGCGTGCGCATCACCGGCGTGAACGCGGCGAGTTCGGTCCAGCGGCGCAATAATTCCGGCGTGCGGACGAGGCCGTAGAGGCTGGTGTAGCCGCCGATGTCGCTGTGGTGGAAGCGGTTGCCGACCAGGCCCGCGGAGAGGGCGGCGGTGATGGTCGTGCGCAGCCCGTCGTGGCGGGAGAAATCGACGCACTGGTCCCCGCCCCAGAGCAGCGGGCAGAAGCGCTGGATGCCGGTGTAGCCCGCGCGCATGAAGAACATCGCCTCGCGCCCGCGCGGATGGGCGGCGAGGGCGCGCGCGTTAACCCCGGCCCAGAGCGTCGGCCAGGCGTTGTGCGCCAGCATCGCCTCGCCCCGCGCGAGGTGCGTGTCGGTGGGCAGGTATTCGCCGAAATCCGCCATCCAGCCGGCGATGCCGAGATCGAGCATCTCGCGCCCGAGGATGCGCTCGGCGAACCAGGAGGCGGCGTCCTCGTTGGTGAAGTCGACGACGCCGGCCTGGAATTCGCCGAAATCGACGTTGTAGGGGCCGCCTGAGGCGTCGCGGGCGAAGAAGCCGCCGGCACGGGCCTCGGGGTAGAGCGTGCCGTCCACCGCGAGGTAGGGGTTGGCATAGGCGAGGAAGCGGATGTTGCGCCGGGCCAGGTCGGCGATGCGCTCGGGCAGGCGCGGGTAGCGCCGCTCGCTCCACCGCCAGTCCCAGAACAGGCGGGTGCCGAAGCTCGTCTCGCGCACGCCGGCCCAGTCCTCGCACCACAGCCCGCTGACGGCGGCCCCGGCCTCGAGGATGCGCTCCAGCCGCTCGAAGCTGCGGGTGCCGTCCTTGAGCCCGACGATCGCTCCCTCCATCGCCCAGGCCGGCAGCCCCGGCGCGCGGCCGAACAGGTCCGACAGCCGGCGGACCAGCCCCGCGTGGTCGGGCGCGGCCAGGAAGTGGATCGCCTCGGGCGCGGCCCATGTTTCGATCACGTGACGGTCGGCGGCGGTGAAGTCGAAGGCGGCGTAAGCGGTGGTCTCGACATGGACGGCGTGCAGGCGGTCGGAGAGGAAGGTCGGCTGGGGGTAGGTCGTGGTCCAGTAGTCGCCGCCGGCGCCGGCCTCGCGGTCGGCCGCGCGGGTGATCTCGCTCGAGGGGTCGCGGCCGACCCCGGGTTCGGAGGTCCAGAGCGGAAAGCGCCGGCCGCGCAGGTCGAGATAGGAGAACTGCTCGCCGCCGCCGCGCACCCGCTCATTGGGCTCGGCGGGCAGGGTTAGCCAGACCCGGTTGATGCCGGGGGCCGCATGGCGCAGCGTGAGGCGCAAGGAATCGGGGCCGGTTTCGAGCCCCCAGACCAGCGCCGGGGCTTCGCCCGCGGCGGCGGCGAAGCGCAGCTCGTCGCCGGCAACGCTTAGATGCGCAAGCCCGGTGCGGCTCTGCACGTGGTCGCGGATACGGAAGTTGCCGCGGTTCATGGCGACCTCTTCCGCGCCGCGGCCGACCGCGAAGGCGGGGCGCTGTTCGCTGTGCACCAGCACTGTCCGCCCGCGCAGCGCGAGCGCGAGCGACGACGTCAATTGAGCGTCACCCCGGCATCGACGATGATCTCGGTGCCGGTCATCCCGCCGGCCTCGTCGGAGGCGAGGAACAGCGCCGCGCGCGCGACATGGGTGCCGTCGAGATGGAATTTCAGGGCCTGAAGGCGCAGGAACTCGGTGTCCGCCTCGGGCGTGCGCCAGAGCTTCGCCTGCCGCTCGGTGCGGATCGGACCCGGAACGATACAGTTGACGCGGATGCCCTGCGGGCCGAGCTCGCGCGCCATGGTGCGGGTGAGCCCGGCGATCGCGGCCTTGGCGGTGGTGTAGGCGACCATGCCCGGGCGGGCGCGCTTCCAGGAGACCGAGCTGGTGAAGATGATGGCGCCGCCGCCGTTCTGCGCCATCGCCGGCGCGACGCGCTGGCTGGCGAAGAACTGGTGGTCGAGATTGGTGGCGAGCGCGCGACGCCAGTACTCGGGCTCGACCGTCGCCATCTCGTGGCGGTCGTCGCGGGCGGCGTTGTTCACCAGGATGTCGAACGGGCCGAGCTCGTCGATCGCGGTGCGCAGGGCGGCGATGTCGGTGAGGTCGCAATGGCGGTAGATCGCCGCCTGCGGCGCGGCGGCGGCCGCGGCGTCGTCGATGTCGAGGAAGGCGACGCGGCATTGCTGCCCGGCGAAGGCGCGCACCAGGTCCGCACCGATGCCCGAGGCGCCGCCGGTGATCAGCACGCGCTTGCCCGCGAGGGAGGGGTAGATCGCGCTCATCGGGCTGCCACGTCCAGGCGCACGCTGGCTTCGCGCCGCTCACCGGGGCGCAGGACGATGATGTTGCTCATGGGTTCGCTTTCGATACGATTGAGGCCGTCGGTGAGATTGGTCACCGGCTCGACCGCGAAGAAGTCGCGCTCCGGCGGGATGTAGACGATCAGGTGGCGGAAGGCGGGTTCGGCGGCGAGGGTCAGCGTGGCGTGGGGCAGCGCAATCTCGGCCCGGCCGCCCCAGTCGGTGAAGCAATGGTCGAGCACGGCGCTCGCGACCTCGCGCCCGGCGGCGAAGTCCCAGTCCGCCGGCACCGAGGTCGCGTGCGAGGGGATCTTGCGGGCATCGTGGCGCCAGACGCGCTCGGCGGCGAAGCGCAGGCGCGTGCCGGGGGGGCGGGGGAAGAACGGGTGCAGGCCGAACCCCATGGGCGCCGGGTGGGCAGCGAGGTTGGTGGCGGCGAAGCGCCAGGTGAGCCCCCCGGGCTCGAGGCTGAGGTGTTGTTCGGCACGGAAGGGGAACGGCCAGTCCGAATCCGGGGCATGGTCGTAGGCGAGGCTGGCGCGGGCGGGGGCCGAGGCGAGGACGATCCAGGGGCGGCGCCAGCCGACGCCGTGGATCGCCTGGCCATCGAGGGTTGCCGGGAGCGTGTGGGTCTGGCCCGCGAAGGTGAAGCGATTGCCGGCGAGGCGGTTGGAATAGGGGACCAGCGGATAGCAGCCGGCGCCGCGCGCGCCGAGGCTCGCCAGGGCCTCCGGCGTGCTCGGACGCAGCAGCGGCCGGCCGTCGAGGTGCCACGCCGTGATGGCGCCGCCGGTCTCCGGCCGCAGCTCCAGGGTCAGGCGGCCGGCGCGCAGCGCGATCATGCCGAGCCGGCCTCCACCGTGCGTCCGACCCCCGGGGCCCGCTGGATCACGAGCTGGCGGGCGTGCAGGGCGGCGAGCGCCGGACGATGCGCGATCGAGACGATCGCGGCGTCGGGCAGGCGCGTGCGGATCAGCGCGTAGAGATCCTGTTCCGCCTCCGGGTCGAGGGCGGAGGTCGCCTCGTCGAGGAACAGGTAGTCCGGGCGCGCGAGCAGGGCCCGGGCGATGGCGAGGCGCTGCTGCTCGCCGCCGGACAGGTGCAGCGCCCAGTTCTCGGTATCGTCGAGCCGGGCCGCGAGGGCGCCGAGCCCGACATCGTCGAGGGCGGCCAGCACCTCGGCCTCCTCGTGCGCGCCGGGGGCGGCGGGGTAGGTGATGGCATGGCGCAGCGTGCCGAGTGGGATGTAGGGGCGCTGCGGCAGGAAGAGCGCGTGCGCGGCGGGACGCTCGAGGCGGCCTTCGCCGAACGGCCAGATGCCGGCCAGGGCGCGGAACAGGGTTGATTTGCCGCTGCCGGAGGCGCCGGTGACGAGCAGCGAGTCGCCCTTGCGGATGGCAAGTTCCGGCACGTCGAGCAGCTTGCGTCCGTCGGGCAGGCGGATGACGCCGTCGCGGATGGCGAAGCCCTCCGCGCCCTGCTGCGCGGTGAGGCCGGCGGTGGCCGCGGCGCGCGCATCGACGATGGCGCGATGGAAGCCGACCAGACGCTCGACGGTGGCGCGCCAGGAGGCGAGGGAGGTGTACGCGCCGACGAACCACGACATCGAGCCCTGCACCTGGCCGAACGCGTCGGCGGCGCGGGTGAGCACGCCGAGCGGGATCTTGCCGAAGAAATAGCGCGGCGCGACGACGACGATGGGGAAGATGTTGGCGATCTGGTTGAAGCCGAAGATGAAGGTGTTGAGCCACTTCATCCGTTGCATGATCGCCCACCAATTGGCGGCGATGCTGTGGAAGCGCTGGCGCAGGGTCTGGTTTTCTTCCTGCTCGCCCGCGTAGAGCGCCACGCCTTCGGTGTTTTCGCGCAGCCGGACCAGGGCGAAACGGAAATCCGCCTCGTAGCGCTGCTGCTGGAAGTTGAGCTGCACCAGCGGCTTGCCGATCTTGTGGGTGATCCAGGTGCCGAAGACGGAATAGACCAGCGCCACCCAGACCAGGTAGCCGGGGATGGTGACGCCGAACACGGTGATGGCGCCCGACAGCACCCAGAGGATGGCGAGAAAGCTGCCGAGCGAGACGATGTTGGACAGCAGGTCGAGGCCGAGCGCGAGCGTGTCGCCGACGAAGCTCGCGAGGTCGTCGGCGATGCGCTGGTCCGGGTTGTCCGTCGCCGCGCCGGTCAGCGAGATGCGGTAATAGGCGCGGTCGGCGAGCCACTCGTCCATCAGCTTGCGGGTGAGCCAGCTGCGCCAGCGGATCTGCAGCCACTGGCGCAGGTAGGTCCGCGCCACCGCGACGACGATGTAGATCACCACCAATTCGCTGAATCCGGGCATGAAGCTGCCGTTCTTGGTGGTGTCGTAGAAGAACAGCAGGCGGATGAAGGCGCTCCAGTCCTTGTTCTGCAGCGCGTTGAAGAATTGCTGGTTCCAGGCGTTGAGCCAGACATTGATGCCGACCAGCAGCAGGTTCGCGGCGATGATGATGCCGAGGAGGACCCGGGCGAACCATTTCTCCTCCGACCCGAAATAGGGACGCGAGAGGCGCCAGGTTTCCCGGAAGGCGTTGGCGAGGCCGCGCATCCTCTCTCCTTATGCCGTCTGCGGTGGGGTGGTGGCGGGGACCGCGCCGCGCTCCCACGCCCGCCGGCGGCTGCCGCGCGCGGGCCATCGCTGGCCGGCGGGACGGGGCGCGGGGGGCACGACGGCAGGGCTCGCAAGAAGGGCGGGATGATGCACAGCGGCGGCGCCAAATGATGATTCCGCCCTTATGGTCCGTGCGCTCGCGACCGGGCAAGCGTCGTCGGCATGACGATACCGTCATCGACCGGCCGGGCCGGTCAGGCGGCGCGGGCCACCGCGGCGAACAGCGATCCCTGGCCGGTGCTGACCCCGAGCGCCGCCAGCGCCGAGCGTTCCGCCTCCACCTCGATGCCGCAGGCCGCGACCGGGATGTCGCGTGCGGCGGCGGCGGCGACGATCGCGCGCACCAGCGCCTGGCGGCGCCGGCTCGCGCCGATCTCGCGCACGAGGCTGGCGTCGAGCTTGATGGCGGCGAGCGAGGCCGCGCCGAGCAGGCGCAGCGACATGGCGCCGGAGCCGTAATGGTCGGCGACGATGCCGAGGCCGAGGGCCAGCAGCGGCGCCGTGTTGGTCTCGGCGAGCAAGGGCTCGGGGATCTCGATGCGCAGGCGCGCCGGCGGGCAGCCGGTGGCCTCGAGGGCGGCGGCGGCGGCTTCGGCGAGGGTGGCGCCCCCGAGCGAGCGCGCATCGGCATTGACCGCGACGGGGACGGCATGGGGTGCGCTTGCCTCCGCGGCGGCGGCGCGCAGCAGGGCGT
>JAGWQN010000070.1 GCA_028869995.1 Rhodospirillales bacterium | reverse complement strand
CCGCGAGAGCGGGGCCCGGTGCCATCATCGTGACTGCGCGCGGGGATCGACACGATCCCGCAACCAATCGCCGAGCACGTTGACGCAGACCACGACACCGAACAGGCAGATGCCGGGAAAGACCGTCATCCACCAGGCGGTGGCAACGTAGTTCTGGCCCTCGCTCATGATCGAGCCCCAGCTCGGGAAGGGCGGCTGGATACCGAGGCCGAGGAAGGACAGTCCGGCCTCGAACAGGATCATCAGGCCGAACTCCGTCGTCGCCACCACCATCAGCGGTCCCGCGATGTTGGGCAGGACGTGGCGGCCCAGGATGCGCGGGGCGCGGGCGCCGGCCATCTCGGCCGCGCGGATATAGGGCAGGGTCGCGACCTGCAATGTCTGCGCGAAGGCCACGCGCGTGTAGCGCGGCCAGCGGGTGAGCCCGAGGACCAGGATCAGGTTGGTGAAGCTGGGGCCGAGCACGGCCACGGTGAGGACCGCGAGCAGGATCGCCGGAATCGAGAGGACGATGTCGACGATGCGCATGACGATGATCGCGACCCAGCCGCGAAACCAGCCGGCGAGGAGGCCGAACACCGTGCCCGAGACCAGGGAGACGGAGACGGAGAGGGCACCGACGATGAGGGATGCGCGCGCGCCATCGACGATGCGCGAGAGCAGGTCGCGCCCGACATCGTCGGTGCCGAGCAGGAACCAGCCGGCCGTGGGGCTGTAGGTGAGCGGCGGACGCAGGCGCAGCAGCAGGATCTGGCGCAGCGGGCTGTGCGGCACGATCCACGGGGCAAGGACCGCCGCCACGACGTAGATCGCGAGCAATCCCATGATCGCCGCGATCCCGGGGGTGAGGCGGCCGTTCAATGGCCGAACCGTATCCGTGGGTCGATCACCGCGTAGACGATGTCGGCGAGGAGATTCATCAGGATGAACACGAACGAAACGAACAGCACGATCGCCTGGACCACCAGAAAGTCGCGCGAGGCGATCGCCTGGATGGCGAGCTGGCCGATGCCGGGCCAGGCGAACACGGTCTCCACGATCACGGCTCCCGCGAGCAGGTTGCCGATCTCGAGTGCTGTCACGGTCACCACCGGGATCGCGGCGTTGCGCGCGACGTGGCGGGCGACGGTGGCGCCCAGCGAGAGGCCGCGGGCACGGGCCGCCGCGACATAGTCGCGCGACAACTCGTCGAGCACGGCGATACGCGTCATCCGCGCAAAGCTCGCCATGCTGAGCGCGCCGAGCGCGATGGAAGGCATGATCAGCGATGGCAGCCCCGCGACGCCCGAGGTCGGAAGCCAGCCGAGAATGACCCCGAAGAACAGGATCATCAGGATGCCCGACCAGAACGTGGGCATGCTCTGCCCGGCGAAGACGACGGCCGCGAGGGCCCGCTCCAGCAACGAGCCACGCCAGACCGCCATGACCAGTCCGGTGGGAATGCCGATCCCGAGCGCCACCAGGATCGACCCGGCGGCAAGCTCCATGGTGTAGGGAATACGTCCGCCGAGGATGCTCGCGACGGGCATGCGCTGCACCAGGGAGATGCCGAGATTGCCCTGCAGCAATTGCTGCAGATATGCAACGTACTGCACGATCAGCGGCCGGTCGAAGCCGAGCTGATGACGAAGGACCGCGATCTGCTGCGCGCTGGAGCCCTGCGGGACCAGAAGCAGGGTCGGATCGCCCGAGAGGCGCATCAGGAAGAATACGAGCGTCAGCACGCCGAAGGTGGTGACGACCGCCTGCCCGATGCGCCCCGCGATGTGGCGCAGCACGCCGTCAGCTCCGCGGACGGGGCTCTACTTCCATTTCATGTCCATGACGAAGAAGGCCTCGTTCGGCGTGGGCGTCCATTGCAGTTCCTTCCGCGCGCCGTAAAGCGCGTCCGCCTGGTAGAGGCCGATGCCCGGAACGTCCTGGTGCAGGATCGCAAAGGCGGTGTGGTAGTCGGCGAGCCGCGCCTTCGGGTCGATGGTCTGGCGCGCGGCATCCACCGCCTTGTCGAAGGCCGGGTTCGAGTATTTCGACCAGATGCTGCCGGTGTGAAAGAGCGGCCAGATCGTTCCGTCGGCGTCCTGGCAGGCGCAGGACCACAGGCCGAAGCCAAGGCTGCCGGCGCCCTGCGGCGCGCCCTCGCGGGCGCGCAGGTAACTCGGCTGGTCCATCATGCGGATGACCACCTTGAGGCCGACCTGGTCCAGCATCTGCTGGATCGCCTGGACCACGTTCTGCGGATAGGCGGGCGATGTCAGGAAGGTCAGCGTCGCTCCCTGCGCGCCGGCTTCCTTGATGAGGGCGGCGGCCTTCTTCGGATCGTAGGGCCAGCCCTTGATGTCCGGCTGGTAGCCGAAGCTGGCCGGTGTGAGCAGGATGTTGACCGGCTTGGCATAGCCGCCAAGCAACGCGGAGATGAGGCTGTTGCGGTCGATCGCCATGGCGATGGCCTGGCGCACGCGCACGTCTTTCGTCGGGCCCCATTGCGCGTTGATGAAGAGGTAGCCGGTCCGCTCGGTCGGTGTGACGAGCACCTTCACCGCATGGTCGGACGTCAGGGCCCGGGCGTCATCGGGGGTGATATTCTGGATGATGTCGGCGACGCCCGCCCGCAGGTCCGCGATGCGGGTGGCGTCCTGCGGCACCGCCCGGAAGACGACCTTCTCGAAGGGCGGCTTGCCGCGCCAATAGCCGGTGTTGGCGACGAGGACGGATTGGACGCCGTGCTGCCAGTCCTGCAGCTTGTAGGGCCCGCTGCCCATCGGGTGTTCGTTGAACTTGGTGTCGCCGACCTTCTCCACGTAGGCCTGGGGCACGATGGAAAGCTTCACCAGCTGGGCCAGCAGCACCGGATAGGGTGTCTTGGTGGTCAGCGTGACCTGATTCGGCCCGGTGACCTCGGCGCTCGTGATCTGGTCGAACTGGCTGAGCTGCGGGCTCTTGAACGCGGGATTGGTGATGCGCCTGACGGAGAACACCACGTCCTGCGGCGTCAGCTTGCTGCCATCCTGGAAATGGATGTCGTTGCGTATCGTGAAGACGATCTGGGTCGGCGACTTATAGTGCCACGCGGTTGCCACCTGGCCCACGATCTTGCCGCTCGTGTCGCGCGTGACCAGGTTGTCGAAGATGTTGCGGTAGACCGTGTAGCTGAACGTATCCCACTGGAGCTGCGGGTCCATGGTGGCAACGTCGCCCGGCATGTCCACGGTGAGGGTGGTCTTCGGTGCCTGAGCCCGGGCCCCGGTCATGCCGATCGCGACCATCGCCGCTGCCAACAAAACCCCTTTGTATCGGCGCATTTCCCCCTCCCCGAGATTCTCGACGAAATGATGAGCGCCTTTGGCGGAGCGTGCAAGCGGCCGGGGCCGCTCGGCGAGGCTGAACGCCGCCAACGCAAGGGGAGACGCGCATCGGCGCCGTGGGCACCGGTGGCGATGGGAACGAGCGGGCAGAAACGCGGGCGGCTGAAGGTGGTCCGGGATCCGGACACGCCCGGGCGCGTCGATGCGCGCGAACAGATGTCGCGATGTTCACCGCGTGACGTGGCGCCTCCGCGCGGAACCTTGCTAGTCTGTCGTCCGGGCGAGGTGTCTGGCGGGCGGCATCCCGACGCTTCGCCGTCACGGCCGGATGGGGCACGGCATGGCCAAAGCATTCGGATCCGGTATGATTCCAGGGAAGGGCGCAACCTTCGCGGCGGCGGACAGGGCGCCCGGCCTCGATGAGACCGTGGCGGCGGACGGGCAGGGGCTCTCCGAAGCCGAGGCCGTGCGCCGGCGCGAGCGCTTCGGACTCAATGCCATTGCCGAACGGCGATCCAACGCGTTGCTGCAGTTCGGTCGCAAGTTCTGGGGACCGATCGCCTGGATGCTGGAGGCGGCGGCGCTGTTGCAGCTGCTGCTCGGCAAGCCTGGCGAGGCCGCGATCGTCGCCGCGCTGCTGGCGGTCAATGCCGGGATCGGCTTCATCGAGGAGGGTCGCGCGGGCCGCGCGCTCGATCTGCTGCGCCGGCGGCTGGTGGCGATGGCGCGGGTGCGCCGCGACGGCGCGTGGCGGACCGTTCCCGCTTCGGAACTTGTTCCCGGCGACCTCGTGCATCTGCGCATGGGCGATCTTTCCCCGGCCGACATCGCCCTCCGCGAGGGCCATGTGCTGCTCGACCAGTCGGCGCTGACCGGCGAGTCCGTGCCCGTCGAGGCCGGCCCGGGCGCGCTCGCCTATGCCGCCGCGATCGTGCGCCGCGGAGAGGCGACCGGCGTGGTGACCGCGACCGGTGCCGCGACGTTCTTCGGCCGCACCGCCGAGCTGGTCCGCAGCGCGCACGCGAAAGGCCACCTGCAGACAACGATCCTCGGCATCGTGCGCATCCTGGCCGCGGTCGATGCCGTGCTGATTGCGCTGCTCTTGTTGTATGCGGCCTGGGCCGACCTGCCGCTGCGCGATGTGCTGCCCTTCGCGCTCATCCTGCTCGTGGCGTCGGTCCCCGCGGCCCTGCCGGCCACCTTCACGCTGGCGACAGCGCTCGGCGCGGCGGAGCTGGCGCGCGAGGGGGTGCTGACGGCACGGCTGCAGGCGATCGAGGAGGCGGCCGGCATGGACGTGCTCTGCACCGACAAGACCGGCACGCTGACCGAGAACCGGCTGCGCCTGGCCGCGAGCCGACCGTCCGAGGGCGTGCCGGAGGCCGAGCTGCTGCGTCGCGCCGTCATGGCCTGCGATGCGGCGACGCAGGATCCCCTCGATCTCGCGATCCTGGCCGGCGCCGGTGAGGTCGTGCTGCCGCCGCGCACCGGATTTGAGCCCTTCGATCCGGCGCGGCGCTATGCGCTCGGCCGCTTCGCGGAAGATGGCGCCGACATATTGGTTGCCAAGGGCGCGGCGGAGGCCGTCGCTGCCCTCTGCGCGGATCCGCCGCTGTTCGCGGCGGCGGAAGCGGAGCTCGCGACGGATGGGGCACGGGTCCTGGCGGTGGCCGCGGGCCCGGCCGCGGGGCAGATGCGCTTCCTCGGCCTGCTGGCGCTCGAGGACCCGCCGCGGGCCGATTCGGCGAGGCTGGTCGCCGGCCTACGTGCCTTGGGCGTGCGCGTGGTGATGGCGACCGGTGACGCGCTGGCGACGGCGACCGCCATCGCCCGCCGCGTCGGCATCGAGGGCGGAACCGGCGATGCGGCGGCTCTGGCGGAGGCCGGCGATCCCCTGCGCCTCGGTGTGTTCGCGCGCGTCCTGCCCGAACACAAGATCGCGCTGGTGCGCCGGCTGCAGGCGGCGGGCCATGTCGTCGGCATGACCGGCGACGGGGTCAACGACGCGCCGGCGCTGCGCCAGGCCGAAGTCGGCATCGCCGTGGCCAGCGCCACCGATGTCGCGCGTGCGGCGGCCGGCATCGTTCTGACCTCGCCCGGGCTCGTCGATGCGCTGGCCGCCGTCAGGACCAGCCGGGCCATCTACCAGCGCATGCTGACTTATACCATCAACAAGATCATGAAGACTCTCGAAATCGCGGTTTTTCTCTCGCTCGGCGTCATCCTCACAGGGCAATTCGTCATCACGCCGCTGCTGATCGTTCTGTTGCTTTTTACCAACGACTTCGTGACGATGACGATCGCCACCGATCGCGTCGTGCCCTCGCCCCGGCCGGACCGGTGGGACGTGCGCGGGCTGATGACGACGGGCGGCGCGCTCGCCGCCGGCGTGCTGGTGCTCTCCTTCGCCGTCTTCTTCGCCGGGCGGGACTGGCTCGGGCTGCCGCTGGCGCAACTGCAGACGCTCGTTTTCGTCATGCTGGTCGCGACCGGCCAGGGCAACGTCTATCTCGTGCGCGAGCGCGGGCCGTTCTGGCGCTCGGCGCCGAGCCGCTGGCTCATGGCGAGTTCGGCTGCCGACCTTGTCGTGGTGGTGACGATGGCGACAACGGGCGTGCTGATGGCGCCGGTCGCGCTCGCGTTGCTGCTGGCGCTGCTCGGTGTCGTGGCGGTCTATCTGCTGGTCCTGGACCGGGCCAAATTGTGGCTGTTCAGCCGGATCTCCTTCGCGTAACGGTTGGTGCCAACGCGCCAGTCACGAGGGAACCCGCCAATGCTCGAACGTCGCGCCTGGGTGCCGGACGCCTGCGAGGCCTATGTCCAGGAGATTGCCGCCAAGGTCGCGGCGAGCGACGCCGCCGCCAACGAGCGGCGCTTGCTCTCGCTGGTGGCAGAGAATCGTGACATCCACGAACGCGACTGCGTCAACCTCAACCCTGCCGGCAACGTGATGAACCCCAAGGCCGAGGCGCTGCTTGGCGCGGGCCTCGGCTCACGGGCCTCGCTCGGTTATCCGGGCGACAAGTACGAGATGGGCCTCGAGGCGGTCGAGCAGATCGAGGTGATGGCCGCGGAGCTGGCGGCCGAGGTGTTCGGCGCGCGCTTCGTCGAGTTTCGCGTGCCTTCCGGGGGGCTGGCCAATCTCTATGTCTTCATGGCGACGGCCAAGCCTGGCGACAGCATCATCGCCCCGCCGCCCGCGATCGGCGGGCACGTGACGCACCACGCGGCGGGCGCGGCCGGGCTTTATGGCGTGGTGACGCATCCGGCCCCGATCGATGCCGGCAACTATTCGGTCGATGTCGCAGCGCTGCGCGAGCAGGCGCTCGCGGTGCGCCCGAAACTGATCACGATCGGTGGCAGCCTCAATCTCTTCCCCCACCCGATCCGCGCCATCCGCGCCATTGCCGACGAGGTCGGCGCCTACGTGCTGTTCGACGCCGCGCACATGTCCGGCATGATCGCAGGCCAGACCTGGCAGCAGCCGCTCGCCGAGGGCGCGCATGTGATGACGATGAGCACCTACAAAAGCCTCGGCGGACCCGCCGCGGGCCTGGTGCTGACCAACGACGCCGAGCTCGCCCAGCGTCTCGACGCGATCGCCTTTCCCGGCCTCACCGCCAATTTCGACGCCGCCAAGACCGCGGCGCTGGCGATGTCGCTGCTCGACTGGAAGGAATTCGGCCGTGACTATGCGGCGGCGATGGCGGTGACCGCGAAGGCGCTGGCCGAGGAGCTCGTGCTGCGCGGCGTGCCGGTGCATGCGACCGGACGCGGCATCACGACCTCGCATCAATTCGCCATCGAGGCGGCGCGCTACGGCGGTGGGCAGAAGGCAGCGAAGCTGCTGCGCCGCGCCCATGTGCTCACCTGCGGGATCGGCCTGCCGATCGCGCCGGTGGAGGGCGATGCCAACGGGCTGCGGCTCGGCACGCCCGAGATCGTGCGCTTCGGCATGAACGCCGAGCACATGAAGGAGCTCGCCGGCTTTATTGCCGAAGCGCTGGAGGGCAACCGGGCGCCGGAGGAGGTCGGGCGCGATGTCACGGCCTTCCGGCGCCGCTTCACCAGGCTGCACTATCTGCGCAGCTGACCCGCGGCGGCCGGACACGCAGGGCCCGGACAATGATCCGGCCGGACGATGCCGTCCGGCCGGATGTGACGCCCGAGGCGGTGGCCGGCGGTTAGCCGTGCCACCATTTCCCGCCCAGCACGATCCCCTTGCAGGCGAGCTTGCGGTCCGTGGTCAGCTTCTCGCCGGTCACGTCTTCGAGCTCGAAGCGGCCGGTGTCGAAATCGAGCACCGTGGCATCGCCGAGCAGGCCCGGCTTGAGGGTGCCGCGGTCGGTCAGCCTGATCGCCTT
>JAGWQN010000069.1 GCA_028869995.1 Rhodospirillales bacterium | reverse complement strand
CTCGCCGCCGAGAACGACGCACTGGAGCGGCTCGATCTCGGCCGCGCCGCGGCGATGCTCGCGACCAAGGAGGCTGCCCTCGCCGCGATCGCTGGCGCGCCACCGCCGGCCCCATGCCGCCTCGCCACCCTCGGCGATCTCGCGCGCGACAACCAGCGCCTGCTCGAACGCGCGATCGCCACCCAGGCGCGCGTGCTCGCCCTGGTCGCCGAGGCGGCCCGGGCAGCGCTGGCCGGCGGGGCCGGCCCGCCCTGCTACGGCACCGCGCCACGCCAGGGGCCGCCGCTCGCGCTGCTGCGCACCGCCTGACGGCCCGTGCCGCGACCCATGCACAGGCGGCGCAGCACCCGCGCCCGACGGAGGCTTGCGCTCAAGCCTCCTGCCGCGCCCTCCTAGGGCGGAGCAGGCGCCCACTGGTTCGCCAAGGCGCCGCTCCTATGGCATGACGCACGGCATCGGATGAGGGGGAGTGCATGTTCGGCATCATCTTCGCGGTCAGCGCGGGAGCGCGCTGATGCACGTCGTGTTCGCGGTGCCCGGATCGCTCGACGATGTGTCGGGCGGCTACGCCTACGACCGGCGGATCATCGCCGCCCTGCGCGACCAGGGCCACAGCGTCGAGGTCGCATCCCTCGCCGGGCGGCACCCGCTGCCCGACGATGCCGCGCTCGAGGCCGCCGGCGCGCTGCTCGCGGGCACCGACCGCGACGCACGCCTCGTCATCGACGGGCTCGGCCTGCCCTCCTTCGCGCCGCACGCGGCCGACCTGGTGACACGCCGCGCCGTGGCCCTGATCCATCACCCGACCGCGCTCGAGACCGGCGCCCCCCCCGACGAGCGCGAGGCGCTGCGGGCGATCGAGCGCGGCCTGCTGCCCCGCCTCGCCCGCATCGTCACCAGCAGCGATGCAACAGCGAAACGTCTTGCCGAGGAGTTCGCGGCCGACCCGGCCCGCATCGCCAGTGTCCCGCCGGGCGTGGACCCGGCGCCCCGCAGCCATGGCTCCGGGCGCATCACGTGCTGCCTGCTCTCGGTCGGCAACCTCACCGCGCGCAAGGGCCACGATGTCCTGCTCAAGGCGCTCGGGCGGCTCAAGGATCTCGACTGGCAGCTCACCATCGCCGGCGCCGAGCGCGAGGTGGGCCAGCTCGCCTATCTGCGGCGCACCGCCGAGAAGGCCGGCATCAGCCGGCGGGTCGCGTTTCCAGGTGCCGTCGTCGAGGCGGAGCTGGAGGCGCTGTGGGACACGTCGGACGTGTTCGCGCTGGCCACGCGCTACGAGGGCTATGGCATGGCGATCGCCGAGGCGCTGCGCCACGGACTGCCAGTGGTGACCACGGATGGCGCCCCCGCGGCCAGCCTGGTCTCGGCGGAGGCGGGCACGGTCGTCGCCGCGGACGATGCCGACATGCTCTCGCGCTGCCTTCGCCGCGTCATCGCCGACGTGCCGCTGCGCCGGGCGATGGCGTGCGCGGCGTGGAAGATCGGCCAGACGCTGGGCGGCTGGCACCAGCAGGCCGAAGCCTTCGCCGCCGCCATCGCATGAGCGCACCGGCCGCGACCATCCCGCTGCTCGGCGTCATCGCCGACGACTTCACCGGTGCAACCGACATCGCCGCGATGCTCGCCGCGCGCGGCATGCGCGCCGTGCAGGCGATCGGCGTGCCCGAGCCCGACGAGACGATCGAGGCCGACGCCATCGTCATCGCGCTGAAGTCGCGCACCACCCCTCCCACGACCGCCGTCGCCGCCAGCCGCGCCGCGCTTGCCTGGCTGCGAGGGGCAGGCTGCCGGCAGTTCTTCTTCAAGTACTGCTCCACCTTCGACAGCACCGAGACGGGCAATATCGGTCCGGTCGCGGAAGCCCTGCTCGCCGACCTCGGCGCCGGCTTCGCGCTCGCCTGCCCGGCCTTCCCGGCCAACCAGCGCAGCGTCTACGCCGGCCACCTCTTCGTCGGCACGCGGCTGCTCAACGAGAGCGGGATGGAAAACCACCCGCTGACGCCGATGAAGGATGCCGACCTGGTGCGCGTGCTCGGACGCCAGACCACGGCACCGGTCGGCCTCGTCGGCTTCGCGACGGTGCGCCAGGGCGCGGGCGCGATCCGCACGGCGATGACGCGGCTCGCCGAACAGGGCCGGCGCTTCGCCATCGTCGATGCCGTCGGCGACGAAGACCTGCTGGCGATCGGCGAGGCCGCGGCCAGCCATGCGCTGATCACCGGCGGCTCCGGGGTCGCGATGGGTCTGGCGGAGAATTTCCGCCGCGCCGGCCTGCTGCCCGAGCGCGCGGACGCCGCGGCGCTGCCGCCGCTCGCCGGCCACGCCGCCGTCCTCGCCGGTTCCTGCTCGCGCGCGACGCTCATGCAGGTCGGCCACGCCCGCGGCCTCTTCCCCGTCCTCGAGATCGATCCGTTGGCAAACCCCAACGAGGCGGCGATGGTGGCAGCGGCGCTGGACTGGGCGCGCCCGCTGCTCGGCGCGCGCCCGGTGGTGATCGCCGCCTCCGCCCCACCCGAGCGTGTCGCCCGGGTGCAGCAGGCGCTGGGCCGCGAGGAAGCGGGCGCGCTGATCGAACGCACGCTCGCCGGCATCGCCGCGGGCCTCGTCGATGCCGGCGTCCGCCGCCTCGTCGTCGCCGGCGGCGAAACCTCGGGCGCCGTGGTCTCGCGGCTGGGCGTGCGGCGCCTCGCGATCGGCCACGCCATCGCGCCTGGCGTGCCCTGGACGCTGGCGCAGGGCTCGGGAACGGCGCTGAAGCTTGCCCTGAAATCGGGCAATTTCGGTGGTCCCGCGTTCTTCGCCGAGGCGTTCGAGACGGCATGAGCGGGCCAGCAAGCGACGAGGCCGCCCTGCGCGAGGCGATCGCCGAGGCAGGCCGCAGCCTGTTCGCGCGCGGCTATGCCGTCGGCACCGCCGGCAACATCAGCGCGCGGCTCGACGACGGCTACCTCATCACGCCGACCAACTCCTCGCTCGGCGCGCTCGATCCCGCGCGCCTCGCGAAGCTTGACGCGGGCTTCGGACATGTCGGCGGCGACAAGCCGTCGAAGGAAGTCTTCATGCACCGCGCCTTCTACGAGGCGCGTCCCGCAACCGGAGCCGTGGTGCATCTGCACTCGACGATGGCAACCGCGATCGCCTGCCTCGCGCAGCCGGGCGAGCGTCAGCCGATCCCGCCGCTCACGCCCTATTTCGTGATGCGCCTTGGCCGCGACCTGCCGGTCGTCGCGTATTTCCGACCGGGCGACCCGGCGATGGCGGCTGCGATCGCCGAGGCGGCAAAGGGAGCCGCCGGCGTGCTGCTCGCCAATCACGGGCCGGTCGTTGCGGGCGCGTCGCTGCGCGACGCGGTCGCCGCGGCGGAGGAACTCGAGGAGGCAGCCCGCCTCGCGCTGCTGCTGCGCGGCTCGAACCCGCGCCAACTCACCCCGGCCCAGATCGACGCGTTGCTCGCCGCGTTCGGCTGAGCGAGCGAAGGGGCAGCTCGCCGGTCGAAGGAATTACAGGCGGAGGGATTAAACGAAAAGCGGGCGCTCCTTGCGGGGCGCCCGCCATGCGTCGAGCCGGCAGTGCCGGCTCAGCTCATCGGCGCTGCCGCCGGGGGCGCTGCCTTCTTCGGCGCGGCGCGCTTCGCGGCCGGCTTCTTCGCGGCAACCTTCTTCGCCGCGGTCTTCTTCGCCGCCGGCTTCGCCGCGACCTTCTTGGCCGCCGGCTTCGCCGCTGCCTTCTTCACGGCCGGCTTCTTCGCCGCAGCCGCCTTCTTGGCCGGCGCCTTCTTGGCCGGCGCCTTGGCAACGGCGAGCTTCACGGCCTTCTTCGCCGCCGGCTTCTTCGCCGCGGCCTTCTTGGCCGGCGCCTTCTTGTCGGCCGCCTTCTTGGGGGCCGCCTTCATTGCGAGCAGCGCGGGGCCGCCCTTCACTTCTTCGTCCTTGGACACGTCAATGGACTCCTTGTGGTGTGCCGTGATGATCAGTGCCGGCGGAAGCTACGGACCCAGTCGCGAGCGCAGACGCATCGCGGCTTGGACCGCGGACCGGAGAAGCCGCCCCGGGATGGACGCGCCATCGCGCCGCCCCGCAGGCAAACCGTTTCGGTCCGGCGTGCGCCGATTGCCTCCAGCTTCGCAACGAAGTCACTCCCGGCGATGCGGCGCGTGGCAACCAGCTGGCGGCGGGCGAAGCTCTCTCCGGTGCTGACCAGCGATCCACTGCGCTCGATCCGGACAAGACTGCGGCCCATCGACCGTACCTTCCCTGTCGCACGCAACCTCGCCGGAGACGCTCGCAAGGCAAAACGAAATCGGAGTCATGCGAATCGGACGCGGCTGCGCTGATGCCGCTATCCGCCCATCGCGGCGCGCGTGTCAACGAAAACACGCATCGCCGTCGCGGCGGCGCGCAAAATTTTTCGACCCGCTTCAACGGTGCAACACCGCGGCGATGCTCTCCGGCATCGCCGCGGCGCGCGCTATGTCTGAAATTCCAATGTCGGCGTCAAGAGAATTTTCGACATTCCAAGCTCAAAGAAGTCCAGCGCGACCTTTCGCGAGGCTCGCCGCCGGGATGGCGACATTGAGGCCGCCGAGCGCTCCCGCCGGCAGACGCGCGAGATCCTGCACCGTCTCGAGGAAGCGATTCGCTTCGCGCGTGGGCACGATACCGTCGGTCAGAGCACGGAACTTGGCGATGTAGTCGGCGCGCGCAAACGGCCGCGCCCCCAGCGGATGCGCATTCGCCACCGCCATCTCGTCCTCGATGCGCTCGCCGTTTTTCATCGTGATCACGAGCCGTCCGCCGAAGGCCAGCTCGCGCGGGTCCTTGGCGTGATAGCGCTGCGTCCAGACAGGATCCTCGCGCGTCTCGATCTTGTGCCACAGCCGCACCGTCGAGGGGCGCGTCGCGCGCTTCCTCGCGTAGCTGTCGACGTGATGCCAGCGACCATCCTCGAGCGCGACGGCGAGGATGTACATGATCGAGTGATCGAGCGTCTCGCGGCTCGCGTTGGGATCCATCTTCTGCGGATCGTTGGCGCCGGTGCCGATCACGTAGTGCGTATGATGCGAGGTGTGGAGAACGATTTTCTCGACCTGCGCGAGATCGCCTATCTTCTCGCGCACCCGGAAGGCCAGATCGATCAGCGCCTGGCTCTGGTATTCGGCGCTGTGCTCCTTGGTGAAGCTGTCCATGATCGCGCGCTTTGCCTCGCCCGGCTCGGGCAGCGGCACGTGATATTCCGCCTGCGGCCCGTCGAGCATCCAGGCGATGACCGAATCCTCGCCCTCCCAGATCGGGCTCGGCGCGCCCTCGCCGCGCATCACCCGGTCGACCGCCTCGACGGCGAGCTTGCCGGCATGCGCGGGCGCATAGGCCTTCCACGAACTGATCTCGCCCTTGCGCGACTGGCGCGTGGTGAAGCTCACATGCACCGCCTGCTGCACAGCCTGGTAGATCACCTCGGGCCGCAGCCGCAGCAGCGTGCCGATCCCGGCCGCCTGCGCCGGGCAGAGATGGCCGATATGGTCGATCTTGTGCTCGTGCAGACAGATCGCGCGCACCAGGTCGATCTGGATCTCGTAGCCGGTGGCGATGCCGCGGATAAGGTCGCGTCCGGAACAACCGAGGGTCTGCGCCACCGCCAGGATCGGCGGAATGTTGTCGCCGGGATGCGAATAGTCGGCGGCGAGGAAGGTGTCGTGCATGTCGAGCTCGCGCACCGCGGTGCCGTTCGCCCACGCGGCCCATTCCGGCGTCGTCGTCGCCGACTTCGCGCCGAAGATCGCAGCTCCCCCCTTGTAGGGCCGCGCCAGCGCCATGTCGCGCGCCGAGACGACAGGGTGGCGGTTCACCGCGGCCAGCGCGACGGCGGCATTGTCGATGATGCGGTTGACGATCATCTCCGCCACGTCCTTGGGCACCGCGACGCGGTCGGCGGCCACCGCGGCGACTTTCCATGCGAGCTGTTCCTCGCGCGGCAGGCGGTCCTTGGAGGGATGCACGCGGACGGTATGCATTTTCATGGCGTTCTCCGTTGGCGGGTGTTGCGGCGCGCGCGCCGTTGCCGGCTGCTTAGTGAGGCGGCCGATGCGGAGCAAGGGAGCGATGCGAGCGCCGTGGGCACGGCGCCGCGCGCGCTCAGAGGCCGCGCAGCAGCGCGCGAAACTCCGCCGCGCGCTCGATGTACTGCACCGCGTTGCCGTCGAAGCGCTCACGCTCCGTCGGCGTCATCGTGCGCGCGAGCCGCGCCGGCGCGCCCTGCCACAGCTCGAGGCGGCCGATGCGCTTGCCCGGCGTCAGCAGTGCGCCCGCCGCGAGCACGCCCCCCTCCTCGATCACCGCCCCGTCCAGCACCGTCGCCCCCATGCCCACGAAGGCGCGGTCCAGCAGCGTGCAGGCATGGATGATCGCCGCATGCCCGATCGTCACGTCATCGCCGATCCGCGTCGGCATGCCGTGGTTGACGTGCACGATGGTCCCGTCCTGGATGTTGGTGCGCGCGCCGACGCGGATCTCGCTGGTGTCGGCACGCAGCACGCAGGCGAACCACACGCCCGACTGCGCGCCGATCATGACGTCGCCGATCAGCGCCGCGTTGGGCGCCACGAACGCATCCGCCGCCACGCGCGGGCGCCGCTCGCCGAGCGCGTAGAGCGGGCCGGTGGCGGCGGCGGGCACGGCGTCAGGCATCGACGGCGGCGCCGAGATGGGCATGGGCGGCCAGTCCCAGCATCAGGGCGATGCTCTGCACCGCCGCCCCCGAGGCACCCTTGCCGAGATTGTCGAGGCTTGCCGTCAGCACCGCGTGGCGCTGCCGCTCGTTGGCGTGCACGCGCAGGATCATGCGGTCGGTGTTCACCAGTTCGGCGATGTCGAGGTCGCTGCCGCCCGGCGCCACCGCGACCAGTTCCGCGCCGGCGTAGTGGCGCGTCAGGCAATCGTGCAGGTCCGCCGCCGTGGGCCTGCCCGGCAACGTGTCGAGATGCAGCGGCACGCTGACGATCATTCCCTGGCGGATATGGGTCACGGACGGAACGAAGATCGGGCGGCGCGTGAGCCGCGCGTTCTGCTGCAGCTCCGGCACGTGCTTGTGCTCGAGCCCCAGGCCATAGAGGTTGAAGGCCGGCCCGCCGCTCGCCTCGTGCGCGGCGATCAGCGCCTTGCCGCCGCCGGAATAGCCGCTCACCGCGTTCACCGTCACCGGCTGGTCCGGCGCCATCAGCCCGGCATCGACCAGCGGGCGCAGCAGCGCGATGGCACCCGACGGATAGCAACCGGGATTGGCGACGCGGCGCGCCTGGGCGATCGCCCGCGCCTGGCCAGGTGCCATCTCCGCAAAACCGTACACCCAGCCTGGCGCGACGCGATGCGCGGTGCTCGCATCGACGATCCGGGGCGAACGCTCGCCGAGTTCGTCGGCCAGCGCGACGCTCTCCTTCGCCGCCGCATCCGGCAGGCACAGCACCACGACATCCACCTGCGCCATCATCGCCCGGCGCGCCGCCGCATCCTTGCGCTGCGCTTCCGGCAGGCTGCGCAGCGCGACCGGCAGTCCGGCCAGGCGCTCGCGGATGCCGAGCCCGGTGGTGCCTGCTTCGCCGTCGATGAAGATGCTGGGAGTGTTCATGGTACCTGCCTCTGAGGAGGATGGTCGTTCCGGAGCGCTTAAACAACAAGGGGCGGGTCTGCCGACCCGCCCCCTGCGTGATGCAAGGATAGAAAGACGCGGATCAGCGCTTGCTGAACTGGAAGCTGCGTCGCGCCTTGGCGCGGCCGTACTTCTTGCGCTCGACCGCGCGGCTGTCGCGGGTGAGGAAGCCGGCCGCCTTGAGGATGGCGCGCAGTTCCGGCTCGTAATAGGTGAGCGCCCGCGAGATGCCGTGGCGCACCGCGCCGGCCTGGCCCGACAGCCCGCCGCCGACGACCGTGCACTGCACGTCGAACTGGTTGTAGCGGTCGGCCACCAGGAACGGCTGCGTGATGATCATGCGCAGCACCGGGCGGGCGAAATACTGCCCCACCTTCTTGCCATTGACCGTGATTTCGCCCTTGCCGGGCTTCACCCACACGCGGGCGACGGCATTCTTGCGCCGGCCGGTGGCATAGGCGCGGCCCTGCGCGTCACGCTTCGGCTCGCGCTTGGGCGCGGCTTCGGCCGGCTGGGCGCTGGCGACGGCGAGGTCCTTGAGGTCGGCGAGTGTGCGGGTCTGGGTTGCGGACATGCGTCAGCCCCTCCGGTTCTTGCGGTTCATGCCAGCGACGTCGAGCGGTTGCGGGGCCTGGCCAGCATGCGGATGCTCGGCGCCGGCATAGACGTGCAGGTGCTTCATCTGCTTACGCTGCAGCGGACCGCGGGTGATCATCCGCTCCACCGCCTTCTCGATCACCTGCTCCGGCCGCTTGGAAGCCAGGCGCTCGGCGACCGAGGCGCCCTTGATGCCGCCGGGATAGCCGGTGTGCCAGTAGAACACCGCCTGCTCCGCCTTGCGGCCGGTGACGCGAACCTTCGAGGCGTTCACGATCACGATCTCGTCGCCGCAATCGACATGCGGCGTGAACTGCGGCTTGTGCTTCCCGCGCAGCCGGTTGGCGACAATGGTGGCGAGCCGGCCGAGCACCAGCCCGTCGGCATCGATCAACACCCAGTCGCGCTTGACCTCGGCGGGCTTCAGCGAGGCGGTGGTTTTCATCGGCACGATCCCATGCAAATCGGCGCGCCTTATGGTCAGGAAGCGCCGATCCGTCAAGGGTTTCGTCGTGCGGTAACGGGATACCGTCAGTGCAGCCAGCCCTGGCGCAGGCCGTCGAGCACCATCTGCGCGGCAAAGCCGGCCAGCAGCACGCCGAGCACGCGCCCGATGACGCTCGCCCCCGTCTCGCCCAGCACCCGCGCGAGCCCGCGCGCCAGCAGCAGCGCCAGCAGCGTCGCCCCGACGACGATCGCCAGCGCCAGCTCGACCGCGCCGACCGCGAGCGCATGGCCCGCCGCGCGCGCGTGCAGCACGACCATCGTCGTCATCGCTCCCGGCCCGGCGATGTAGGGGATCGCCAGCGGAAAGACGGCGATGTCGGGGGTGCGGATCGCCGCCTGTCGTTCGGCGCTGGTGGCCCGCATCGCGCCCTTCGCCGTCACCATGTCGGCCGCGGTGAGGAACAGGAGAATCCCGCCCGCCACCTTCATCGCCGCCAGCGAGATGCCGAGCCGCGACAGCAGCAGGTCGCCGCCGAGGCCGAAGAGGGCCAGCACGACGAAGGCGACGAGGCAGGCCCGGCGCGCCTGGCTCGCGCGCTCGGCGGGGGTGTCCTGCGGCGTGAGGCCGATGAACATCACCGCCGTCCCCGCGGGATCGACGATCACCGCGAGCGCCACCAGCGCATAGAGGAAAAGGTCGACGGCCTGGCTCACGCCGTCTCGCTTAGCGCCGCGCGTCGCGGCTGGCCAGCGACACGCCGCGGCCCTTGAAGCCGGGCGTGGCGATCGACCAGGATAGAAGCGCAGAATGTGGCGCCGCCGAGCGGGGTTCGCGCCGAAGGAGAAGCGCCTCGATGCTGGCCTCTGGCGGAACGGGATGGCGGAATTGCGCGTGAGGCTGTTCGCCGGGCTGCGCCGGATGACGCCGGCGGCCGCGCTGCGCAACGCCGCCGCCGGCCTTACCCTCGCCTCGATGAACATCCCGCAGGTGCTCGGCTACACGCGCATCGCCGGCACGCCGCCGATCAGCGGGCTGTACACGGTCCTGCTGCCCCTCGTCGGCTTCGCCGCCTTCGGCTCCTCCGCCCACCTCGTGGTGGCCGCCGACAGCGCCACCGCGGCGATCTTCTCGGGCTCCCTCTCGGGCATGGCCGCCCCCGCGAGCCCCCACTACATGGCGCTCGTCAGCATGGTGGCCCTGCTCACCGCCGGCCTGCTGCTGATGGCGCGGATCTTCAAGCTCGGCTTCCTCGCCGACTTCCTCTCGCGCACGGTGCTGGTCGGCTTCCTCGCCGGCGTCGGCGTGCAGGTCGCGATCGTCATGGCCGGCGACATGCTCAACCTGAGCGCGAGCGCGCACAGCAGCCTGGTCCAGGCCATCCAGCTTGCCCGCATGCTGCCGCAGGCCAGCCTCCCCTCGGCGCTGCTCTCGCTGCTGGTGGTTGCGGCGATCCTGCTCGGCAAGCGCTTCGCACCGCATGTTCCGGTGCCGCTGATCACCGTGGTCGGAACGATCGCCGCCAGCGCCGCCTTCGACCTGCGCGCGCACGGCATCGCCGTGATCGGCGCCGTCCCGGGCGGCCTGCCCGCGCTCGGCCTGCCGGACGTCACCTGGCGTGAGACGCTGGCGCTCCTGCCGGTCGCGGCCTCCTGCTTCGTCATGATCATCGCGCAGAGCGCGGCCACCGCGCGCGCCTTCGCGGCCCGGCACGGCGAGGCGGTCGACGCCGACGCCGACATCCTCGGCCTCGCCGCCGCCAACGCCGCCGCCGCCCTCAGCGGCACGTTCGTCGTCAACGGCAGCCCGACGCAGACCGCGATGGCCGATCGCGCCGGCGGCACCAGCCAGCTGGCCCAGCTCGTCTTCGCCGGCCTCGTGCTGGTGGTCCTGCTCTTCCTCACCGGGCCGCTGCACTACCTGCCCCGCTGCGTGCTCGGCGCCATCGTCCTCACCATCGCCATCGGCATGATCGACGTGCGCTCGCTGCACGAGATCCGACGCGAAAGCCCGGGCGAGTTCATGCTCGCCCTGGTCACCGCCGCGACCGTGGTCGCGGTCGGCGTCGAGCAGGCGATCCTGCTAGCCACGGCGCTGTCGCTGTTCCGCCACGTCCGCCACAGCTACCGCCCCTACACCGCCGTGCTCACCCCGCGGGCCGCGGGCGCCTGGACCGCGACGCCCGTCGCCTCGGGCATGCAGACCGAGCCCGGGCTCGTCGTCTATCGTTTCGGTGCCGATCTCTTCTACGCGAACTACACGCGCTTCACGCAGGACCTGAGCGTGCTTGCCGGCGAAGCCGCGACGCCGGTTCGCTGGATCGTCGTCGAGGCCGGCGCCATCATCAACATCGACTTCACCGCGGCGCACGCCGTCCGCGACCTCATCCGTCAGCTCGCCGCGCGCCACGTCGCCGTCGCCTTCGGCCGCGTCGCGCCGTCGCTGCGCGCGGACATGGACCGCCACGGCGTGACCGCGGCGGTGGGCGAGGCGCATGTCTTCACGACGCTGCACGAGGCGCTGCAGGCGGCGCGGCAGGCCCTCGCCCTGCCCCCCGCCGACGGCGGCGAGCGGCCGGCCTGATCGGACCTTGCTCTAGCGCCGCCGCGCCAGCCGCCGCTCATAGGCCTGGGCGAGCAGCGTCGTCGGGAACAGCAACGCGAAATAGATGAAGGCCACCGTGGTGTAGATCTCGAGCGGCCGATACGTGTCGGCGGTGATGACCTGGCCCTGGTAGAGCAGGTCCGGCACCGCGATCGTGGAGACCAGCGAGGTGTTCTTCAGCTGGATGATCGACTGGTTGACGAAGGGCGGGATCATCCGCCGGACCGCCTGCGGCAGGATCACGCGGCGCATCATCGTCCAGCGCGAGAGGCCGAGCGCGCGCGAGGCGTCCCACTGGCCGCGCTCGATGGAGACGACACCGCCGCGGAAAATCTCGGCGTAGAAGGCGCCGCTGTAGAGCGAGAGCACCAGCATCGCCGCCACCGTAGCCGGGATCTGCAGCCCCGCCAGCACCGGCAGCGCGTAGTAGAACCAGATGATCAGCACCAGCAGCGGCATACATCGGAAGAACTCGGTGACGGCGATCACCGGCACGTTGAGCAGGCGCGAGCGCGACAGGCGCGCGAGCCCGGCGACCAGCCCGATCAGCAGCCCGAGCGCCACCGAGCCGAAGGTGTAGATCAGCGTCACCTCCGCGCCCCGCACCAGCAGGGCCTCGTAATGCGGAACGACGCTGAAATCCCAGTGATAGACCGCCATGATGGGTCGCGGCCGGCGCCCGGTGTCCGCGGCGCCGGTCGCTCCGCCTCAGAAGGTGAGCTGGGGCGGAATCTGGGAGGCCTTCGCGCCGCCCTCCACCAGGCCCTTGATCATCCACTCGCGAATGTTGCCGAGGCCGCGGTTGTAGTCGAGCCAGGCGTTCACCACCTCGAGCCAGCGCGTATCGGATTCGCGCTGCACGCCGAGATTGCTTGGCAGGGCGACGAACGGATCGTTGAGGATATAGAACGTCCCCAGCGACGGGTTCTTGCCCAGCGCGGCGATGCCCAGCATGGCCGCGAGGACCACGGCGTCGACCTTGCCGGTCTGCAGCGCCAGCAGGTCGTCCGTCTCCTCCTTGAAGGCGGTGATCTTCGCCTTCGGGCAGTAGCGCCGCGCCAGCACCTCGTGCAGCGAGCCGAGATCGACGGCGATACGCACCTCGGGCTTGTCGAGGTCGGCCCAGGTCGTGGGCTTGAATCCCGGCTTGGCGATGCAGCCGAAGGGATGGATGATCATCGGGTGCGCGAAGGTGATGGAGAGCGCGCGCTGTGGCGTCGGGTTCAGCGCGAAGGCGAGGTCGATCTTGTTCGCCTGCAGG
>JAGWQN010000008.1 GCA_028869995.1 Rhodospirillales bacterium | reverse complement strand
GTTCCTCGGCATTTGCTTCGGCATGCAGATGGCGGTGATCGAGACCGCGCGCCACCGCGCCAGCCTGCCCGGCGCATCCTCCACCGAGTTCGGGCCGTGTTCCGAGCCTGTCGTCGGCCTGCTCACCGAATGGGCCCGCGGCAACGAGATCGAGCGGCGGGCGAGCGGCGGGGACCTCGGCGGCACGATGCGCCTGGGCGCCTACCCGGCGGAGCTGGCGGAGGGCTCGCTGGTACGCGAGATCTATGGCGGCCTGTCGCGCATCCACGAACGCCACCGCCATCGCTACGAGGTCAATGTCCGCTACCGCGACCGGCTGGAGGCGGCGGGCATGCGCTTCTCAGGCCTTTCGCCCGACGGTGTGCTGCCGGAAATCGTCGAACTGCCGGCGCATCCCTGGTTCATCGGCGTCCAGTTCCATCCCGAGCTGAAGTCGCGCCCGTTGGCACCGCACCCGCTGTTCCGCGGCTTCATCGCCGCGGCGGTCAAGCAGGCCCGCCTTGTCTAGCCCCCGCCGCGTGACGGTCGGCTCGGTCGCGTTCGGCAACGACCTGCCGTTCGTGCTGATCGCCGGGCCCTGCCAGATCGAGAGCCGCGACCACGCGATGGGGGTGGCGCGCGAGCTGGTGAGCATCTGCCGCGCGGCCGGCGTCCCCCTCGTGTTCAAGAGCAGCTATGACAAGGCAAACCGCACGAGCCTCGGCGGCGCGCGCGGCGTCGGCATCGACAAGGGGCTTGCCATCCTCGCCGAGATCCGCGAGGCGCTGGGCTGCCCGGTGCTGACGGACGTCCATGGCATCGAGCAGGTCGGGCCCGCCGCCGAGGCGGTCGACATTCTGCAGATCCCGGCGTTTCTCTGCCGCCAGACCGACCTGCTGCTCGCTGCCGGTGCGACCGGGCGGGCGGTCAACGTCAAGAAAGGCCAGTTCCTGGCGCCCTGGGACATGAAGAACGTCGCCGCCAAGATCGCCAGCACGGGCAATGAGCGCCTGCTGCTCACCGAACGTGGCGTCTCGTTCGGCTACAACACGCTGGTGACCGATTTCCGTGCGCTGCCCATCATGGCCGGGACCGGCTATCCGGTGGTGTTCGATGCCACCCATTCGGTGCAGCAGCCCGGCGGGCAGGGCGGCGCCTCGGGAGGCGAGCGCCAGTACGCGCCGGTCCTGGCCCGTGCGGCGCTCGCGGTCGGCTGCGCCTCGATCTTCATGGAATGCCACCCCGACCCCGATCGCGCGCCCTCGGACGGACCGAACATGATCCCGCTGGCCGCCATGGCCGGCGTGATCGCCGAGCTGTGCGCCATCGACCGGCTGATCAAAGGTCATGGCTGACCTCACGCCCCGCCAGCGCCAGGCGGTCGCGGCGCCGGCGCTTGGCATTGCGCTGCTGGCGCTCGGCGCCATGACGTGGATGGCCGTCGGACAGCGCGTCCTCGGTGTCCTGGTCGGGCTGCTCGGCCTTGCGGCGATCGTCTGGGGTGTCACCGCGCAGCGGCACGACCCGGTGCTCAGCCGGCTCGAGCAGCCGCGGATGCGCAGCACGCAGGGCTCGCAGGGCGGTGACCGCATGTCCGATGGCGGGCAGGACCCGGATGGCGGGCGGTAGAACCAGGCCGCGGGCGGTAGCGGGGCGGCGCCGCCTCTGATAGAGCGCGCGCGCAGCCTTACGGAGCCCGCCATGAGCGCCATCGCCACTCTCGCCGCCCGCGAAATCCTGGACAGCCGCGGCAATCCGACGATCGAAGTCGACGCCGTGCTGGAAAGCGGCGCCACCGGCCGCGCCGCGGTTCCCTCCGGCGCCTCGACCGGGGCCCACGAGGCCGTCGAGAAGCGCGACGGCGATCCCGCCCGCTATGGCGGCAAGGGCGTGCGCGAAGCGGTTGCCGCGGTGCACGGCGAGATCCTCGCCAGCGTCGTCGGCATGGAGGCGGCCGAGCAGATCCTGATCGACGAGCTGCTGATCGATCTCGACGGCACGCCCAACAAATCACGCCTCGGCGCCAATGCGCTGCTGGGCGTCAGCCTGGCCTGCGCCAAGGCGGCGGCGGCGGAAGCGGGGGGGCCGCTGTGGCGCTATGTCGGCGGGGTGGCGGCGCGCGTCCTGCCGGTGCCGATGATGAACATCGTCAACGGCGGGCGCCACGCCGACAACCCCATCGACATCCAGGAGTTCATGATCCAGCCCGTGGGCGCCGCGACCTTTGCCGACGCGCTGCGCATGGGCTCGGAGATCTTCATGGCCCTCAAGCGCAAGCTCGCTGCCGCCGGGCACAACACCAATGTCGGCGACGAGGGTGGGTTCGCACCCAATATCGGCTCGGCGGCCGACGCGCTGGGTTTCATCGCCGGAGCCTGCGAGGCGGCGGGCTACCGGCCGGGCGAGGATGTCACGTTCGCGCTCGACTGCGCGGCGACCGAGTTCTACGCCGACGGGCGCTATCGGCTCGCGGGGGAGGGGCGCGAACTCGACGCCGCGGGCATGGTCGACTACCTCGCCGACCTGTGCGCCCGCTTCCCGATCGTGTCCATCGAGGATGGCTGCGCCGAGGATGACTGGGATGGCTGGAAGCTGCTGACCGAGCGCCTGGGCGGCGTGCTGCAGCTCGTTGGCGACGATCTCTTCGTCACGAATACGGAACGTCTTGCCCGCGGCATCGCCGGCGGCTTCGGCAACGCGATCCTGATCAAGGTGAACCAGATCGGCACGCTGTCGGAGACGCTGGCGGCGGTCGAGATGGCGCACCGCGCCGGTTGGCGCGCGGTGATGAGCCACCGCTCGGGCGAAACCGAGGATGCGACCATCGCCGATCTCGCGGTGGCGACCAACTGCGGGCAGATCAAGACCGGCAGCCTCTCGCGCAGCGACCGCATTGCCAAGTACAACCAGCTGCTGCGCATCGAGGAGTCGCTGGGCCAGGCGGCCCAGTACGCGGGACGGACGATTCTCGGCCGGGGCTGAGCCGGCGGCTCAGCGGAAGGTGAAGCCGAGGAACAGCGAGGGCGGGGCCACCACGACCGGCGGCGCATAGGCGATCGGCGGCGGGGCGACATAGACCGGCGGCGCGTAGGCGATGGGCGGCGGCGCGACATAGACCGGCGGCGGCGGGGCATAGACGTAGGCGCCAGGACCCCAGCCACCATGCCAGTGCTCGTGCCAGTCGCCCCCGCGGCCGTGCCAACCGTGCCAGCCATCGGCCATGGCCGCACCGGGCAAGGCCAGCGCGAGGACGGCGGCGAGCAGGAGCAGGTTCTTCGTCATCGCATAGCCTCCTTGGTTCGATGTCCCGACGGGACGATGCATCCAAGCCCGGCTTTGGGTCACCGGCCGGGCCGGAGCGTGGCAATTACATGGCAAGCCTCTCCCGAGGGGTGAAATATTTTTCAGAAACCTTTGGCAAATCGGCGAAAATATGATTCCATGGGCTGTTTCCGCCGCATCACCGACAGGCTTTCCGTGATCTCCTTCGCTGCCCGCCCCTTCGCTGCCCGCCCCGGTCCTTCCCGCGTCGTTGCGGCACTGGGCGAAGCGCTGCGGCGCCAAGTCCGCAGCCTGATGCTGCCGGCCGTCCTCTTCCTCTTCGCCGCCTATTTCGGCTGGCAGGTGACCCAGGGCAGCCGTGGGCTGCACGCCTATGCCGAACGCAAGCGCGAAGAGAAGGCGGCCCTCGCCGAACTCGCTGCCGCGAAGACGGACCTCGCGGTCTGGCAGCGCCGGGTGGCGGCCCTGCGCGGCGACCATCTCGACCTCGACGTGCTCGACGAGCGCGTGCGGGCGATGCTCAACCTGAGCCGCCCGACCGACATCATCGTCCCCTACGGACCCGGCCAGAAGCTTTTCTGACCGGCGGCAGCGGTAACCTCGCTGCGATCGTGGCGGTCCGGGCGACGCAAGCTTGCCGGCGTCGTGCGGACCGGCGAAGAAAATTGCGTGGACGAGGAGGAAGGTGCTCGGCGGACAGGCAGTTAACCGAATTCCGGTTGACGTCGCGTATTGCGTTGCACAATCACGGTTTTTCATCGCGGCGTGCTTGCAGCGACAAGACCCCATTGATAGGTCTCGGCCGATCCCGGGGAGGAGCGCATGACCGTCGAGGCGAAGAAGCGTGGCAAGGTCAAGGACGTGGCGACGGGCATGACCCGCGAGCAGCTGCTGGCGGCCTGGCGCTCGATGCTGCAGATCCGGCGCTTCGAGGAGAAGGCCGGGCAGCTCTACGGCATGGGTCTCATCGGCGGGTTCTGCCACCTCTACATCGGCCAGGAGGCGGTGGTGGTCGGTATCCAGGCCGCGCTGGAGGAGGGTGACCAGGTCATCACCTCCTACCGCGACCATGGCCACATGCTGGCCACCGGCATGCAGGCCCGCGGCGTGATGGCCGAGCTCACGGGCCGCACCACCGGCTATTCGCGCGGCAAGGGCGGCTCCATGCACATGTTCAGCAAGGAGCGGAACTTCTTCGGCGGCCACGGCATCGTCGGCGCCCAGGTCTCGCTCGGCACCGGCCTCGCCTTTGCCAACCATTATCGCGGCAACGACCGCGTTGCGGTCACCTATTTCGGCGAGGGAGCGTCCAACCAGGGCCAGGTCTTCGAGAGCTTCAACCTCGCCGCGCTGATGAAGCTGCCCTGCATCTACGTGATCGAGAACAACAAGTACGGGATGGGCACCAGCGTCGAGCGAGCCTCGGCGAGCCGCGATCTGTCCAAGAACGCCGCGGCCTGGGGTGTCCCCGGGGTGCAGGTGGACGGCATGGATGTCGAGGCGACCTGGGAGGCGGCGAAGGTGGCGGTCGCGTGGTGCAGGGCCGGCAAGGGGCCTTACCTGATGGAGCTGAAGACCTACCGCTACCGCGGGCACTCGATGTCCGACCCGGCCAAGTACCGCACCCGCGAGGAGGTGCAGAAGATGCGCAGCGAGCGCGACTGCATCGAGCACGCGCGCCAGAGGCTCGAGGCGATGGGCCTCGCCGAGGCCGACTTCAAGGCAATCGACGAGGAGGTGAAGCGCGTGGTTCAGGAAGCGGCGGACTTCGCGCAGGCTTCGCCCGAACCGGACGCCGCCGAGTTGTGGACCGACGTGCTGGTGGAGGGCTGAGCGATGGCCACCGAGATCCTGATGCCGGCGCTCTCGCCGACCATGACCGAGGGCAAGCTCGCCCGCTGGCTCAAGAGCGTGGGCGACGACATCCGCGCGGGCGACGTCATCGCCGAGATCGAGACCGACAAGGCGACGATGGAAGTCGAGGCGGTGGACGAGGGCCGGCTCGCGCGCATCCTGGTCCCCGAGGGCACCGAGGGTGTCGCGGTCAACACGCCGATCGCGGTGATCGGTGCCGAGGGAGAGGCCGAGAAGCCGTTGGCGGCTGCGGCTCCAGCCCCGGCCCCGGCCGCAGCCCGGCCGCCGGCTGCGTCGGTCGCCGCGGCC
>JAGWQN010000068.1 GCA_028869995.1 Rhodospirillales bacterium | reverse complement strand
CCGGTCCCTTGTCCTTCTCCGGAAAGATGTGCCGGGGGCGCGTGTACATGCAGCCGTAGTAGTTGGCGATCTTGAGACCCGAGAGCGAATTGCGCACCCGCGACTTGATCCCGTCCTCGCCGATCGCGTCCTTGATCCAGTCGAGCGCGTGGATCGTCGTCACCTTGCCGGGGCGGTACGCCGCGTGCCCGGCCTTCGCCGAGAGCCGCTCGTTGACCTCGACCGAGGCGAGGTCGTGCGCGAGGTCGTATTCCGCCTTCTTGAGGTTGTGGTAGCAGCCGTTGCACGGCGCCATCACGGTCGTGTGGCCCATCTTCTCGGCGATCGAGAGGTTGCGGGCGGAGAGGTAGGTCTGCAGCTTCGGGTCGATGTTCTTGACCTCCATCGCGCCGCAGCAGTTCCAGTTCTCCAGCTCCTCGATGCCGAGCCCGAGCGCCTTGCCGACCGCGCGCGTCGAGCGGTCATAGGCGCTGCCGGTGCCTTCCAGCGCGCAGCCGGGGTAGTAGGCGACCTTGCGGTTCTGGCTGCTCATCGCTTCGACTCCTCGGCCGGCAGTGACAGGGCTCGCCGGTCCGCCGCGTGGCGCTCGGCGACGTATTCGGCGATCGCCGCGCGCGCGGGGCCCCAGCCGCGCGTCTTCGGTTCGATCACCGTCGCGAGGCCGAGACGGATCAGCAGCGAGACCGGCAGGCGCGAGACGAGGCCCTTGACCATCGCCACCAGCCATTCCTGCTGCAGCGCCTGGCCCGTGCGCGCGAAGAAGCGGCGCAGCACGCGGCCGTCCTCGATGCGCCCGTGTTCGAAAACCTGCTCGGAGAACACCTCGTCGAACACCATGGCCGGCGAGGGCGGCGTGTGGCCCTTGAGTTCGAGCCAGTGCGCCGTCGCCTTCATCACGCCTTCCGGGTTGACGTCGCGCGGGCAGGCATAGGTGCATTTGTTGCACGAGACGCACTGCCAGATGATGTCCTTGTCGCGCAGCAGCTCGCTCTCGAGCCCGATGCGGATCAGGTAGATCCAGTAGCGCGGGTTGAAGTCGCTGTTGAGCGCGTTGATCGTGCAGGCGTTGGTGCAGGAGCCGCACTGCCAGCAGCGATGGATCGCCTCGCCGCCGGGAAGGGCCGCGATCTCATCCTGCATCGCCTCGTTGTAGTCGGTGATGACGCGGGGCTGGATAAAGGTGCTCCAGTCCCCCGAGACATCGACGCCCTCGAGCGTGAGCCGCTCGTGGGTGACGAGGTTCTCCTTGCGGATCAGGGATTTTTCATGAATCGGCATGGCGTGATTCCTGGGCGCCGAGGCGCAGCGGCTCCGCTACTTCGCGGGCCTCGCCGTCGATCAGCTTGAGACGCGCGCGCCCGGTCCGCGTGTCGATGGCATCGAGGCCGAGCAGGCGCCTGGTGTGCGCCATGGGGTCGGCCGGGCGGGAGAACTCGTTCTTGAGGTAGTGGCCGCCGCGATCGTTGATGTAGCCGGCATAGACGTGCGCGAGCAGCAGCGTGACCCGCAGCGAGACGTCGCGGGTTATGTCGAGCCCCGCGAGGAAGCCCGCGAGCTCGTCGCGCAGCGTCGCGAAGGTGGCGAAGTCGTCCGTCGCCGCGATGCGCAGCGTGTCCATATCTTCCGCGTACCACAGTTCGCGCAGCACGCCGGTGCCGACGCGCGCATCCCACACCCAGCGGGTCATCAGGGGATAATGGTCGGGTGCGGTGTAATGCAGGATCTCGGCGGCGAGGTCGCGTACCCAGCGGTGCTCGCGGTCCGCGGGAAAGGCGGCGACAAACGCCTCCATGCGGGCATCCGCCGTGGTGACATCCTCGGCGCCGTCGAGCAGGCGGACGAGATGGCGGCGGATGTTGGCGAAGCCCTCGCGCGCGATGGAGGCGGCGATACGCCGGCGCACCGGCGAGACGAAGGCGCAGAGGTCGAGGAAATCCTGCTCCGCCAGGTCGCGCACGCGCCCGCCGGCCAGCAGCTCGTCGAACAGCGCCGCCTTGAGCACCAGCGCCGTGACATAGCGCTCGACGCCGCCGGTGGGTGCCGCCGATTCCTCGAGGTCCGCCAGCGCCGCGCGCAGCCGCGCGCCGCTGAGGTCGAGCACGACCGCTTGTGCGGGCGGTGGCTGCGGGCGGGCGCGCAGTCCGAACATTACTCCGCCGCCGCGGCGACCGGGGCGTGCGCCATGCCGAGGGCGGCCATCGCCGCTGCCTGGCCCTGCGCGATCGAATCGTCGATCGTCTCGGGGCCGGTGGCGGCGCCGGCGACGAACACGCCCGGCCGCGTGGTGCCGCTCATGGCGCTGTAGGTCGGCGCCTTCAGGATGTGGCCGTGCTTCTCGAGCCGGATGCCGAACGTGGCGGCGATCTCGAGGTTTTCGACGTTGGGGTCCATGCCGATCGCGTGCACCACCATGTCGAACGGGATGGTGATCGGCCGTTTCACCAACGTGTCCTCGCCCTTGACGAGCAGCCGCCCGCCGACGGCGGTGACCTCGGCGATGCGCGCCTTGATGTACTTCACCTTCCACTTCTCCTGGCTCTCCCAGTAGTAGGTGTCCTCGTAGAGGCCGAAGGTGCGGATATCCATGTAGTAGATGTAGACGTTGCACTTCGGCAGGTGCTCGCGGATCTCCATCGCGATGTTGGCCGAGACGGTGCAGCAGATCTTGGAGCACCACTCCCGTCCGATCTGCCGGTCGCGCGAGCCGACGCAGAGCAGGATCGCGACGCGCTCCGGCTCGCGCCCGTCGGAAGGGCAGCGGATGCCGGCACCGCTCGACAGCATCTGCTCGACCTGCGTGGTCGTCACCACGTCCGGATAGGTGCCGAAGCCCCATTCCGGCTTGTTG
>JAGWQN010000067.1 GCA_028869995.1 Rhodospirillales bacterium | reverse complement strand
GCTGCTGGCCGAGGCCAACGTGCCTTACGACGAGGTGGCGGAGATGGACGAGATCAACCGCGATTTCGCCCAGACAGATGTCGCCTTCGTCATCGGCGCCAACGACATCACCAACCCCGCCGCCAAGACCGATCCGACCTCGCCGATCTACGGCATGCCGATCCTCGATGTCGAGCGCGCCAAGACCGTCCTTTTTGTCAAGCGCTCGATGGCCTCCGGCTATGCCGGGGTCGAGAACGAGCTGTTCTACCGCAACAACACGATGATGCTGTTCGGCGACGCCAAGAAGATGACCGAGGACATCGTCAAGGCGCTCGGCTGAGGAACGCTCCGGCCGGCGAGCGGCGTCCGGCCGGAAGCCCTGTGCGCGCCATGGTCGCGCGCAGGGGTCGCAAATCGTCGCTGCCGCCTTATCTGGGCGGGGAAGGCGGGCCGCACCGGCACGCGGCAGGCGGGGACAGGACGCGGAGACGACGTGCCGGAAAACGACGTGAGTGCGGCCGCGGTGCGGCTTGCGGCGCTGGGGTGTGGCATCCTGGTGGCCACCATCTACTACGCGCAGCCGCTGCTCGACCCGATCAGCCGCTCGATCGGCCTGTCGCGTGCCGCGGCGGGGCTGGTCGTGACGGTGATGCAGATCGGCTTCGGCCTCGGGCTGGCCTGCATCGTGCCGCTGGCCGATCGCTATGAGAACCGCGCCCTGGTCACCGCGAGCCTGGGGGTCACCGCGCTGGCGCTGGCGGCGATCGGGCTGGCGCATGGCACGGCCGGCTTCCTGATCCCGGCGACGATCGCCGGCATGTCCTGTGTCGGCGCGCAGATCCTGGTGCCGATGATGGCGGGCATGGCGGCGCCGGCGCGGCGCGGGCGGGTGATCGGCACGGTGATGGGGGGGCTGCTCACCGGCATCATGCTGGCGCGCCCCGCCGCGAGCTTCGTCGCCAGCCTGGTCGGCTGGCGCGGTGTGTTTCTCGCCGCCGCCGCCGCGACGGCGCTGGTCGGCGTCGCGCTGCGGCTGATGTTGCCGCGCCACCAGCCCACCGGGAGCGGCCATTACCTGGCGACGCTGCGCTCGACGGTCGCCGTGATCGGGCGCTACCGGCTGCTGCGCCGACGCATCGCCTACCAGATGTCGCTGTTCGCCCTGTTCATCGGCTTCTGGACCACGGTGCCGCTGCTGTTGGCGGACCGGTTCGGCTTCGGCCAGCAGCGCATCGCGCTGTTCGCGCTCGCGGGGGCCGGTGGGGCGCTGGCGGCGCCGGTCGCCGGGCGGCTCGCCGACCGCGGCCATGCGCGCACGGCGACCATGGCCGCCGCCGCCGGGGCCGCAGCCATGCTGGCGGCGACCTGGCCGGTCGCGTTCTGGGGCCGCGCCTCGCTCGGGGCGGCGGTGGTGCTGGCGCTTTGTGCCGCCGCCTTCGACGCCTTCGTGCAGACCAACCATGTGGTCAGCCAGCGCCTCATCTTCGCGCTGTCGGACGCGGAGCGGGCGCGGCTCAACGCGGCCTACATGAGCAGCATCTTCGCCGCCGGAGCGATGGCCTCGGCGTTCGGGCCGGTGATCTACGCGGCGCTGGGGTGGAAGGCGCTCAGCCTTGCGGGCGTGGCTCTCGCATCGCCGATCCTGGCCGCCGAGGCGCTGCCCGGCCGGTAGGGCGCGTGGCTCCTCGACGCCAAGGCCGCGGCTGGCCGCGCGCTTCCCGCCGGTCTGTGCCGGCCCGGTCGGTGCTGAACGGGCCGGAACGGCGCAGCCCTGTTAGTGGTCGCCGTGCCAGCCGCCGTGCCAACCACCGTGCCAGCCGTCACCATGGCCCCACCAGCCCCAGCCAGGGCTGACAACGACCGGCGGCCCGGCATAGCCGTAACCGTAGCCGGGCTCATACACACAGCCGGCAAGCGCCAGCGCCGCAGCGGCCAGCAGGGCGAAACGGGTGAGGGGGTGCCTGGACGGGCTTGTGGGGCGAAAGCGGTGCATCGTGCGTCTCCGATCTCTGGCCAACAAGATGGGGATGGATTGCGGCCGAAGCTTGGTGGCGCCGCTTGTCCGGCGGTGAAAAAAACTTCATCGCCTTTGCAACGTTGCGCAACATCCGTGACGCGCTTTTGCCACGATGCGCGACAAATCTGCGTCCTGACGATCGCCGAGGGATGTCGCCATGACGGGGCCCATGCATCTTTTCCGGAGCCGGATCGCACGGGGCTTTGCGGTGCTGTTATCGCTGTCGCTGCCCTTCGCGGGCGCCCCTCGTGCGGCGTTCGCGCAGTCCGAGGCCGCCCCGCCGGTCGATCCGCCGGCGCTGGTGGGCCAGCTCACCGGCGTCTCCGGCACGGTTTCGTTTCATACGGCAGACCAAACGAGCTGGCAGCCGGCGGACCCCAATTATCCGATCACGTCCGGCAACTCGCTATGGACCCAGCCGGGCGCCGCCGCGGCCGTCGTCTTCGGCGCCAGCCGGATCGCGATGGACCAGGCGACCGAACTCGACATCACCACTCTCGACCAGCAACGGCTGGTCGCGACCGTGCCGCAGGGCGCGGTGTTTCTGCGCCTGCGCGGCCTGCGCCCGGGCGACGCGGCGATCATCGCGACGCCGCGCGGCGATGTCAGCATCGGCGAGGATGGCATCTACGAGATCGCCGCCGGCGACCAGGCGGACCCGACACGGGTGATGGTGTGGCAGGGGGCCGCTCAGGTCTCCGGCAGCGGCGTGTCCTCGGTGGTGCAGCCGGGGCAGATGGCGACCATCACCGGCAACGGGCCATTTGCGCTCGCCTTGGGCCCGGCGCAGCAGGATCCGTTCTTCTCGGCCCAGCTCGCGGCCACGGTACCGCCGCCGCCGCCCTCCTATGGCGCGGCTCCGCCGCCGGTGGTGGCGCAGATGAGCGGCGGGCAGGAACTGGCGGGCGTCGGCACCTGGCAACAGTCGCCGCAATACGGCGCTATCTGGTATCCGCCGGTCGCTCCGGGCTGGGTGCCGTACCGTGAGGGGCATTGGGTCTGGATCGCGCCGTGGGGGTGGACCTGGGTGGACGATGCGCCCTGGGGCTTTGCCCCGTTCCATTATGGGCGCTGGGTCGATGACGGCGGACGGTGGGGCTGGATTCCCGTGCTTCCCGGCGTGGTCGTTGCCGCGCCGCCCGTCTACGCGCCGGCCCTCGTCGCCTTTTTTGGCATCAGCGTGGGCATCGGCATCAGCTTCGGGCATCCGGTCGGCTGGTGCCCGCTGGGGCCGGACGAGCCGTTCCATCCCTGGTACCACGCGAGCCCGGCGTATATCCGCAACGTCAACGTGGTGAACGTCCGCAACATCAACCGGATCAACGTCACCAACGTCTACAACACCACGACGATCAACCACTTCGTCAATCGCCAGGCGGTGACGGTGGTGCCGTCGCAGGTGATGGCCGCCTCGCGGCCGGTGGCGCGCAACCGGCAGCATGTCGCGCCGACCCAATTCGCCGCGGCGCGACCGTTGACCACCGCGCCGGTGCGTCCGACCGCGGCGACAGTCGGGCTGACGCCGAACGTGGCCCGCCACTTCGGGGTCGAGCCGCCGCCGCCGCAGCGCCTTGCGCCCGGCCCGGTGGTGCGCCCGCGCCCGGTCGGTGCGCCGGTGGCGCTGCGTCCGCCCGGCGGTGCCCCGGTGGTCCAGCCGCTGATCACCGGCCCCCATGGCCAGCCCGCCGTGCAGCCGGGCGCTCATCCCGGCGTGCCGCAGGCCGCTCCTCATCCCGGCGTGCCGCAGGCGGTGCAGCCATCCGGCGTGCCTCACCCGCAGTCGACGCCGCCTGGCGCGGCCCATCCGGCAGCACCCGGACCGGCGTTCCGGCCCCAGGCTCCCGGCCGGCCGACAGAGTTGCCGGCGCTTCGTCCTGCTCCCGCTCCGGCGGCGCGCCCGCAACCGGCGACGCCGACACCGCAGCCGCAGCGGGTCGGGCCGCAGCCCCAGCACCAGCAACCGCAGGTGCAGCACCAGCAGCCGTCGCTCGCGCCGCTCGGCGCGCCGCATCCGGTGGCACCCGGGCCGGCGATCCGGCCGCAAGCTCCTGGCACGCCCGAGCAACGGCCGGCACTCCGCCTCGCGCCCGGCCCGGCCACGCCCCCGCAGCACGTCACCCCGGCGCCGCAGCAGCACACTGCGCCTCCGCCGCAGCCGCACGTCGCCCCGGCGCCGCAGCAGCACTACGCGCCTCCGCCGCAGCCGCATTACGCCCCGGCGCCGCAGCAGCACTACGCGCCACCGCCACAGCCGCATTACGCCCCGGCGCCGCAGCAGCACTATGCGCCTCCCCCGCAGCCGCACTACGCGCCGCCGCCGCAGCCGCATTACGCCCCGGCGCCGCAGCAGCACTATGCGCCTCCCCCGCAGCCGCATTACGCACCACCGCCGCAGCCGCACTACGCCCCGGCGCCGCGCCCAGAGCCCGCGCGTCCACAGCCGCGCGCCTGCCCACCGGGGCATCCGCAATGCTGACCGCCGCCTCGCTGTGGCAGCAGCGCCTCGGCGCGTGGCTGGCTCCTGACGGCGCCGCGGGCGTCCCGCGGCCCGACCCGGCCGTCGCCGAGTTTCGCCGGATGCTGCGCGAGCTGTCGCAGCCGGCCCGCGAGCCCGAGCCGGGCGAGGCGCTAGACGAGGCCGGCCGCGCCGAGGATGGCGGCGGCGCCGAGCAGCCATAGCGGGTTCAGCCGGGTCGTCGTCGTGATCAGGGCCACGGCGAGCGTGACCAGCATATCGGCCGGCGTGCGCGACGTCGCCTCGCCCAGCAGGATCGCCGCCGCCATGACCAGCCCCACGGTGACGGGCGTGATGCCCGACTGTATCCGCCGGCGCCAGGCGCGATCGCGAAACCGTGTCCACAGGTGGCCCACCGCATAGCTCAGCAACGACGAGGGCAGGATCATGCCGAGCGTTGCGACGATCGCCCCGCCAAGCCCGGCGACACGCCAGCCGATCAGGGTCGAGACCAGCATGTTGGGCCCGGGCGAGGCCTGGGCGAGCGCGAAGAGCGCGGCAAAATCCGCAGCACTCATCCATGCGTGAACCGTGACGACCTGGCGCTGCATCTCGGGCAGCACGGTGTTGCCCCCGCCGACCGCGAGCAGCGATAGCTCGCCGAAGATGCCCGCGAGCGCCAGCAGCTTCGCGATCATGACGGGCGTGCCAGCACGAGGCCCAGCGGTGCTGCGACGGCGATCGTCGTCAGCAGCGGCAGGTGCAGGAGGGCCAGGGCGGCGCAGGCCAGGGCCGCCACCCCCAGCGCCCGGACGTCGTGCAGCAGCGGCCGCGCCAACTTGAGCGCCATCGACACGATCAGCCCCGACGCCGCGGCCGCCACCGCCGCGATCGCATGGGCGACCACCGGCGCGTGCTGGAAGCGGGCATAGAGGACACCGAGGATGCTGACGATGACGAGCGGTCCCGAAAGCAGGCCGCCCACCGCCGCCAGGGCGCCGCGCCGGCCGCGAAAGCGCGATCCGAGCACCACGGCGAGGTTGATCACGTTGGGGCCGGGCAGGAACTGGCACAAGGCCAGCAGGTCGGTGAACTCGGCCGCGTCGAGCCAGGCGCGCCGTTCGACGATCATGCGACGTGCCCAGGGCAGCACGCCGCCGAAACCCGAGATGCCGATCGAGAAGAAGCCGGCGAACAGCGCGCGGCAGGAGGGCGGGGCGGCTGGCGGCCCGGTCTCGCGCATCACTCGCGCCGAATGCTCGCCACCGCGGCGACGAGGCATGCCGCGGCGCCGAGATAGAGGACGGGGCGCGTTCCCGCGGCCGGGAACAGGCCATAGATCAGGGCGACCGTGACGGCGCCGAGCGACTGGCCGAGCAGGCGGGTGGTCGACTGCATGCCCGAGGCGCCGCCGGTGCGCGCGGGCGGGGCGGCCGCGAGCATGGTGCGGTTGTTGGGAGAGTTGAACAGCGCGAAGCCGATGCCGCACAGCGCCATGCGCCATGCCAGGTCGGCGACCGTGATGGAGGCCGGCATCAGGGCGAGTGTCACCAGCCCACCCGCCAGCATCAGCTCGCCCACGAGGCCGAGCCAGGCCGCGGAGAGCCGGTCCGACAGCCGTCCCGCGATCGGGGCGACGATCGCGACCGCAAGCGGCCAGGGCGTCATCAGGAACCCGGTCTCGACCTGGCTGCGGCCGAGCGTGCGTTGAAAAAAGAACGGGAGGGAAACGAGCGCCGCCGTCTGGCCGGCGAAGGAGAACAGGCTCGCGATCACGGAGAGGCGGAAGACGCGCAACCGCAGCAGGTCGATCGGCAGCAGCGGCGCAGCCTGGCCGAGCTGGCGGCGCGCCAGCGCCCAGCCGCTCGCCGCCATGACGGCGAAGGCGGCGAGCACGGGGATGGCGCCCTCCGCGTGGCCGGCGGCATCGATGCCGATGATGAGCAGCCCGAAGGTGATGGCACTCAGCACCGCGCTCACGACATCGAAACGATGTGGCGAGCGCAGGCATGCCGGCAGCGAGCGGCGCGCGACCAGCATCGCGGCGATGCCGAGCGGCACGTTGACGGCGAACAGCGCCGGCCAGTTGGCCACCGCCAGGATGGCGGAGGCGACGGTGGGCCCGACGGCCGAGGCGACGGAGGCGATGGTGGCGTTGATGCCGACGCCGGCGCCGAGCAGGCGGCGCGGATAGATGAAGCGCGTGACGGCCATGTTCACGCTCATGATACCGGCCGCGCCGAACCCCTGGATAATGCGGGCGAGCGTCAGCGTCGCGAGGGAATCGGAGGCGGCGCAGCCCAGCGAGGCGAGCGTGAAGGCGGCGAGCCCGACCTTGTAGACACGCTCGAAGCCGATGATCTCGCCGAGGGCCGCCAGGGGCAGCAGCGAGATGGTGACGGCGAGCTGGTAGGCGTTCACCACCCAGATCGAATCGGAGGCGGTGACATGCAGGTCGCGCGCGATGGTCGGCAGCGCGACATTGGCGATCGAGGTGTCGAGCACGGCCATGCCCAGCCCGAGTGCGATCGTGGTGATGGCCCAGTAGCGGCGCGGGGTTGCCAGGCCATCGGCGAGGTCCGGATCGGCGAGGGGAGGTACGGAGGGGGAGGCGTTCGGGGTGCCAGCGCCGGGGCCGGCGGCATCAGCCATGGATGCCGTCCGCCGCATCCGTTCCGTCCTCGAAACCTCCGTCGTCGTACCAGGTGCGGCCGCTGCGCTCGATCAGCGCGACCGAGGCGGCGGGGCCCCAGGTGCCGGCGGTGTAGGGGCGCGGCGGCTCGCGCGCCGTCTCCCAGGCGGCGAGGATCGGATCGACCCAGCGCCATGCCGCCTCGACCTCGTCGCGGCGCATGAACAGCGTCTGGTTGCCGCGCACCACGTCCATCAGCAGCCGCTCGTAGGCATCGGGGTTGCGCACGCCGAAGGCGCGGTCGAAGCTCATGTTCAGGGCCACCTGGCGCAGGCGCATGCCACCCGGGCCGGGGTCCTTGATCATCAGCCACAGATCGATGCTCTCGTCGGGCTGCAGGCGGATGGCGAGGCGGTTGGGCCGCACCGGCCCGGCGGCGGCGCCGAAGGCGTTGTGCGGCACGGCGCGGAAGGCGACGACGATTTCGGAGAGACGCTGCGGCAGGCGCTTGCCGGTGCGCAGGAAGAACGGAACGCCCGCCCAGCGCCAGTTGGCGATGCCGGCGCGCAGGGCGACGAAGGTCTCGGTGTTGGAGGGGTGGCCGACTTCCTCGCGGTAGCCTGCCACCGGGCCGCCATCGGCCGCACCGGCGCGGTACTGGCCGCGCACGCTCTCTGTTGCCGCATCGAGCGGAACCAGCGCATGCAGCACCTTGAGCTTTTCGTCGCGCACCGCGTCCGCGTCGAGCGAGGTCGGCGGCTCCATCGCGGTCAGGCACAGGAGCTGCAGCATGTGGTTCTGCACCATGTCCCTGAGCGCGCCGGCGCGGTCGTAGTAGTCGGCGCGGCCCTCGACGCCCAAGGTCTCGGCAACGGTGATCTGGACGTGGTCGATATGGGCGGAGTTCCAGATCGGCTCGAACAGCGCGTTGGCGAAGCGCAGCGCCATCAGGTTCTGGACTGTTTCTTTACCGAGATAATGATCGATACGATATATCGACCGCTCGGGAAAGACGGCGCCGATCGCGGTGTTGACCGCGGCGGCGGAGGCCAAGTCGTGGCCGATCGGCTTCTCGACGACGACGCGCGCATCGCCGGCGAGGCCATGGGCCGCGATGCGGGCGCAGAGCGGCGCGAACAGCTCGGGGGCGGTCGCGAGGTAGAAGACGCGCACGGCCGTGCTGGCGTCGAGCATGCCGGCAAGCTCGCTCCAACCCTCCTGGCCGGTCGCGTCGAGATGGACATAGCCGAGGCGGGCGAGGAAGCGTGCCGCTTCCTCGGGCGTCGGCGATGCGGCGGCAATGGCGGCGGCGGCCTCGGCGCGGAAGCCTGCCTCGTCCATCGCCCGGCGCGCCGCCCCGATGATGCGTGCGCCGGGCGGGATCTGCCCCGCGCGGTCGCGCTGGAAGAGAGCGGGCAGCAGCTTGCGCCGCGCCAGGTCGCCGGTGGCTCCGACGATGACGAGGTCGAACGATGGGACGGCGATGGTGCGCGATGCCATGGCCGCCGGTCACGCCGCCATGATCGTCAGCATTCGGTCACGTGCACGGCAAGTCCGCCGCGCGCCGTTTCCTTGTATTCGGCCCGCATGTCGAGACCCGTCTGGCGCATCGTCGCGATCGCGGCATCGAGGCTGACCTTGTGCGTCCCGTCGCCGGCGAGCGCGAGCGAGGCGGCGGCGATCGCCTTGACCGCGCCCATCGCGTTACGCTCGATGCAGGGGATCTGCACCAGTCCGCCGATGGGATCGCAGGTCATCCCGAGGTGATGCTCGAGGCCGATCTCGGCGGCATTCTCGACCTGCGCCGGGGTCGCGCCCAGCACCTGCGCGAGCCCCGCCGCGGCCATCGCGCAGGCGACCCCGACCTCGCCCTGGCAGCCGACCTCGGCGCCGGAGATCGAGGCGTTGCGCTTGGCAATCGCGCCGACGGCCGCGGCGGCGAGCAGGAAGTCGTCGGCCGGCGCCGCCGGGTCCTCGGCGTAAAATTGTCGCCAGGTGCGCAGCACGGCGGGGATCACGCCGGCGGCGCCATTGGTCGGCGCGGTGACGACACGCCCGCCGGCGGCGTTCTCCTCGTTGACGGCGATCGCCCACAGGCTCGCGTGGTCGGCCATCTCGTTCGGCCGCCGGGTGTTGCGCCGCACCGCATCGGCCAGGCGCGCCGCCAGCATCGGCGCGCGGCGGCGCACCGCGAGCCCGCCCGGCAGCTCGCCCGTGGCGGCGAGTCCGGCGCCGATGCACGCTTCCATCGCCGCGGCGACCGCGGCGGCGTGCGCGCGCACCTCGGCCTCGGGCCGCAGCGCGAGTTCGTTGGCCCGCTGCACCTGGGCGATCGACCGGCCGCTCGCGGTCGCCGCCTCGAGCAACTCGGCGGCGTTGGCGAAGGGGTAGGGCAGGGCGGCCGGCGAGGCGGTCGGCGCAGCGTCGTCCGCCGCCTCGCCTTCGCTGACGATGAAGCCGCCGCCGATCGAGTACCAGCGCTCATCGGCGAGGAGCGTTCCCGCGGCGTCGAAGGCGGCGAAGTGCATCGCGTTCGGATGTTGGCCCGGACGGGTCTTACGGTCGGTCACGATGCTGGCGGCGAAGCGGCTGCCGCCGCGGACCAGCGTCTGCCCCGCAGCCTCCCAGCGGGCGGGCGCCGAGCGCACCGCCTCGGGGTCTGCCGTCGCCGGGTCCAGCCCTTCGAGGCCGGCGAGGATGGCGGCGGGCGTGCCATGGCCCTGGCCGGTCCAGGCGAGCGAGCCATAGAGCGTCGCGATCACGCGCGCAGGCGCTGCGGGCAGGGCCGCCATGAAGCGGTCCGCGGCGCGCATCGGCCCCACCGTGTGCGAGGAGGAGGGGCCGAGGCCGATGCGGAAGAGGTCGAAGATGCCGATGAGGGTCATGCGATTCCGGTTGTAGCCGCCGGCCCGGACCGAAGGCAGGCCGGGCGGGGCGGGACACAGGCGAGCATAGGCGGCGGCGGCGGGTGTCGCAAAACCCGCCTGGCACGCAGGCCCCGCCGTGCGAGCCGGGGCGGGATTGCCCGGCGGGCGGGTTCGCTGGATGCTGACGCGCCAAGCGACCGTCCCCACAGCCGAAGGATGCCTCTACCATGGCCAACCGCGACGCCATCGACGCCATCGCCCCCGAGTTCACCGAGATCCGCCGCGACATCCATGCCCACCCGGAGATCGGCATGACGGAGACGCGTACCTCGGCCCTGGTGGCGGACAAGCTGCGCAGCTGGGGCATCGAAGTGCACAGCGGCATCGGCAAGACCGGCGTCGTCGGCGTGCTGCGCCGTGGCAACGGGCATGGGCGCATCGGCCTGCGCGCGGACATGGACGCGCTGCCGATCGACGAGACGACGGGCCTCGCCTACGCCTCGCGCAACCCGGGGGTGATGCATGCGTGCGGCCATGACGGGCACACGGCGATGCTGCTCGGGGCGGCGAAATACCTGGCCGAGAACGGCGGGTTCTCGGGCACCGTCCACTTCATCTTCCAGCCGGCCGAGGAGGGGCTGGGCGGCGCGCGGGCGATGATCGCGGACGGGCTGTTCGAGCAGTTCCCGTGCGATGCGGTGTTCGGCATGCACAACCGCCCGGGACTCGAGGTCGGGCGCTTCTCGATCCGCCCCGGCACGCAGATGGCGGGCGGCGCCTTTTTCGACATCGCCATCACCGGCCGCGGCTCGCACGGGGCGCGGCCGGAGGCGGGAATCGACCCGGTGGTCGTCGCCGCCCAGCTCGTCTCCTCGCTGCAATCGATCGTCGCCCGCCGCGTGTCGCCGACGGATACCGCCGTCCTCAGCGTCACGCGTATCGCCGCCGGCGAGGCCTACAACGTCATTCCCGAGACGGCGGCGCTGCGCGGCACGGCGCGGACGATGAGGCACGAGACCATGGCGCTGCTCGAGACCGAGATGCGTCGCCTTGCCGAAGGCATCGCCGGCGGGTTCGGCGCCCGCGCGGAGGTCGATTTCCGTGTGCTGTTCGCGCCGCTGGTCAACGACGCGCACGAGACCGAGGCCATCGTCGCCGCGGCGAGCAAGGTGGCGGGCGCTGACCGCGTCGAGGCCAGCGGGCCGCAGACCATGGCGTCCGAGGATTTCTCCTTCATGCTGGAGAAGGTTCCCGGCGCCTTCATCAATCTCGGCAATGGCGGCGGGGCGGAAGTCCACAACCCGCTCTATAATTTCAACGACGAGGCGATCCCGCACGGCATCGCGCTGTGGGCGAGCATCGTCGAGGAGAAGCTGCCGCAGGCAGCCGGCGAGTAGGGACGGCCGCGCTCGCGGCGGGGCTGGCCGAAGGGGGGCGAAACGCCGCCCGAACTGTCATCGGCCGGCCCTTGACCGCGCCCGGCCGCGCTGTTGGATTGAAGCAAACGGAGGGTTCCATGCGCGCCATCATTCCGGCTCTTGCGGCGCTGGCCGTCGCGGCGGCCATCGTTCCGGCCCGGGCCAAGGACAGCGTCAGCCTCGGCATGACACTGGAGCCGCCGATCCTCGACCCGACGGCGGGTGCCGCCGCCGCGATTGGCGAGGTGACCTACCAGAACATCTTCCAGGGGCTGACGCAGATCGACGCGGCGGGCCAGGTCGCTCCCTCGCTCGCCACGTCGTGGAGCCTTTCGGCGGACGGCAAGACCTACACGTTCCACCTTGCCCACGGGGTCGTCTTCAGCGACGGCGAGAAATTCGGCTGCGACGACGTGAAATTCAGCCTCGACCGCGCGCGCGCCAAGGACAGCGTCAACCCGCAAAAGGCGCTGTTCGCGCCGATTGCCAGCGTCGCCTGCCCCAGCGCTGCGACCGCGGTGGTGACGCTCAGCCAGCCGACCGCGAGCTTCCTGTTCGGCATGGCGATGCCCGCGGCGGTGATCGTCGCGCCGGGCTCGGCCGCGACCAACAAGACGAAGCCGGTCGGCACCGGGCCCTACATGCTGGGCAGCTGGGTCAAGGGCGACCATGTCACGCTGGTGCGCAATCCGAAATATTCCGGCAAGGCGCCGGCGATGGCCTCGGCGACGTTCCGCTTCATCGCCGACCCCGCAGCGGCGACGGCGGCGATGCTGGCCGGCAACCTCGACGCGTTCACCCTCTTTCCCGCTCCCGAAGCGCTCCCCCAGATCAAGGCGGACCACAAGCTGCGGGTCGAGATCGGCAGCACCAGCGGCAAGATCATCGTCTCGCTCAACGAGGCGAAGAAGCCGTTCGATAACCTTCTCGTCCGTCGTGCCATGGCCTATGCGATCGACCGCAACGCCTACAACCAGGCGGTGCTCAACGGCTACGGCACGCCGATCGGCAGCCACGACGTTCCGGGTGACGCCGGCTATGTCGATCTCGCCAACACCTATCCCTACAACCCGGCAAAGGCGAAGCAGCTGCTGGCCCAGGCGGGCTATCCCAACGGCTTCGCGATGACCATGGTGCTGCCGCCGCCGGCCTATGCGCGGCGGGGCGGCGAGGTGATCGCGGCGATGCTGGGCCAGGTTGGCATCAAGGTGAAGCTCGTGGACATGGAATGGGCGCAGTGGCTGGCGCAGGTCTTCACGCACCACGACTACGAGGCGACGATCGTTTCCCATGTGGAACCACGCGACCTCTACCAGTACGCGAACCCGCACTATTACTGGAACTACCACAGCGCGGCCTACGACGCCCTCTATCGCAAATACCAGGCTGCGACCGACCCCGGCCAACAGCTTGCGCTGTGGGGCGACCTGCAGAAGCAGCTCGCTCAGGACGAGCCCAACATCTTCCTCTGCGCCATGCCCAAGATCGGCGTCTGGAACGCGAAGCTGCGCGGCATGTGGAAGAACGCGCTGATCACGGTCGATATCGTGAGCCAGATGAGCTGGGCCAAATAGGCGCCGTCGCGGCGCCGCCTGTCCTGTCGTGACCGGGTTTCTCCTGCGCCGGCTGCTCGGTCTCGTGCTGATGCTCGTCGCCGCCTCGGTCGTCGTCTTCGCGGTGATGAACGTGCTTCCGGGCGATCCGGCGCTGCTGATGCTGGGCACCGGCGCGACCCGGACCACGCTCGCGGCGCTGCGCCACCAGATGGGGCTCGACCTGCCGCTCTGGCAGCAATACCTGCGCTGGGCCGGCGGGCTCCTGCGCGGCGATTTCGGCATCTCCTACACCTACCAGACGCCGGTCGCGGGACTGATCCTCGCACGCCTCGGCGTCACCCTGCCGCTCGCGGCGATGAGCATCGTGCTGTCGGTCGGGATCGCCCTCCCGGTGGGGGTGTTCGCCGCGACGCACCAGGGAAAGGCCGCGGACGCAGCCCTGATGGGCGCGGCCCAGCTCGGCGTGGCGGTGCCGAATTTCTGGTTTGGCCTGCTGCTGATCCTGCTGTTCGCGGTCCATCTCGGCTGGCTGCCCGCGACCGGCTTCCCCGGTTGGTCGGGTGGGCTCCTGCCTGGCCTCGCGGCGCTGCTGATGCCCGCCCTTTCGCTCGCGCTGCCGCAGGCGGCGATCCTCGCGCGCGTCACCCGCTCGGCGGTGATCGAGGCGGCGGGCGAGGATTATGTCCGGACCGCCCGCGCCAAGGGGCTCACCGCGCGCGCCGCGATCTGGGGCCACGCCCTGCCGAATGCGCTGATCCCGGTCGTCACCATCATGGGTTTTCAGTTCTCCTACCTGCTTGCCGGCACCGTCGTCATCGAGAACGTCTTCACGCTGCCCGGCATGGGCAGGCTGTTGTTCCAGGCCATCGCCGGGCGGGATCTGATCACGGTGCAGGACATCGTCGTGCTGCTCACGGGCAGCGTCATCGTCGTCAACACGCTGGTCGATCTCGCCTATGCCGCGATCGACCCGCGGCTCGCGCTGGCCGACATGACGGGCCGGGGCGGGGAGGCGTGAACCTGCCGCGCAACCTGCGCGTGGGCCTGGTGCTGACGCTCGTGGTGGTGGGGGTGGCGGTGCTCGCCGCGTTCTGGACGCCCTATCCGCCGCTGACGATCGACGTCCTGCACCGCCTTGCTCCGCCCTCGGCGACGCACTGGCTCGGCACCGACAGCTTCGGCCGCGATGTCCTCTCCCAGCTCATGGCGGGGGCCGCAACCTCGCTGTTCGTGGCGCTGATCGCGGTCGCGGTGGGGGCGGGCATCGGCATCCCCGCCGGGGTGCTGGCCGCCGTCGGCGGCGGCCTGGTGGACACGGCGCTGATGCGCCTGGCTGACCTCACCTTCGCCTTTCCCGCCCTGCTGACAGCGGTGATGATCACGGCGCTGCGCGGGCCGGGCGCGGTCAACGCCATGCTGGCGATCGGCATCTTCAACATTCCGGTCTTCGCGCGGCTGGCGCGCGGGGCGGTGCTGTCGTTGCTGCGGCGCGACTTCGTGCTGGCCGCGCGCGCCGTCGGCGTCCCCTGGCGCGGCATCGCCTGGCGCCATCTGCTGCCCAACGCGGCGCCGATCCTGCTCGTGCAGGCCACCATCCAATTCGCGCTGGCGGTGCTGGCGGACGCGGCGCTGTCCTATCTCGGCCTCGGCGCGCAGCCGCCGCAGCCCTCCTGGGGGCGCATGCTCGCCGAATCGCAAAGCTATGTCTGGACGGACCCGCTTCTACCCGTGCTGCCGGGCCTCGCCATCATGGTCGCGGTGCTGGGCCTCAACCTGCTCGGCGACGGGCTGCGAGACCGGCTGGATCCGAAGCTGCGCCGCGAGCGGTGAGCGGCGCCTACCGGCTGCCGCCGCCGAGGTCCAGCAGCGAGTGATGCATCGGCTGGCTTGCGACAGCGGCGGACGGAGGAGCCTCCGCGACCTCGACCCGGCGCACCGTCGGTGCGGGGTGGGTGTTGGCCAGGATCACGCCGTTGTCGGGCCGGTCGTAGATGAAGCCATAGGTCGGATACACGCTGCCGAACTGGCCTGGATAACGCGGCCCGAGCCCGACGCGCACCGCCGTCCAGTCGTTGTTCGGCGAGACGTCGATCACCGCGATGTTGCGCGAAATGCCGCTGTGGTTGGAGCCGGGACCGCCCCAGTTGGCGTGCTCGATCAGGATTTCGCGGGTGTTGACGATGCTCATCACCACCGACACGTGCCCCAGAGGCATCCGCGGGATGCCACGGAAGTCGAGCACGGCGCCGGGCTCCGGCCGGTGGCCGCGTGCGTAATGGCCGGCCGCGTTATACCACCAGTCCTTGGCGTTTCCGACGACCTTGATGCCTGAGACGTCCCGCGCGAACGGCACGCACCATTCCCAGCGCGGGTAGTAGACCGCCTTCGCCGGGTGGAAGACCTGAGGATAGACCTTGGGCTGGAAGGCAACGGCCTGGCGCGTCGCCGTTGCGCCAATCGCGGGTTGCGCGGTGGCGAACTGCAGCGGCGGACGGTAGGCAGGCGGAATGTAGCTCACGGTCTGCGCCGCCACGCCCATCCCCGCCGGGGGCTCATAGGCAGGGGGAATGTAGGCCACTTGCTGTGCGGCCCCCACCTCGCCTGACCGGGCCCCACCTGCAGCACTCGTGGGTGCAACGTAGGCCGGCGGGACATAGCCCACGCCATCCTGCGCGGTCACGCCCGCGGCTGAGGCGATCTCGGTCGCCCCGCCGGGTGCCGGCGCGTATGCGGGCGGGAGGTAGGCAACTGTCGCGGGCGCCGGCGGCTCATAAGCCGGCGGGATAAAGGCGACGGCCTGGGACGCCGGGGAGACGAACGCCGGCGGGAGGTAGGCCACCGTGTCGGGCGCCGGCGGCTGATAGGCCGGCGGAACATAGGCAACGGCATGCGCAGCCGGCGAGACAAAGGCCGGCGGGAGGTAGGCGACCGTGTCGGGTGCCGGCGGCTGATAGGCGGGCGGGACGTAGCTGACCGCCGCGGCCGTTGCCGAGGTGCCTGCCTGGTCCGGAACCGTCGTCCCCGGTGCCGCCGCCATGGCAACGGCTGGGACAAGGGACACGGCAAACGCGGCCACACCGGTCAGCCTTCTTCCTCGCATTACCCTCCAGCTCCATTTCGGTTCACGAATTCTGACTGGGCGGTAACAACGCAGGGCTGTCGAGCACAACCCATGCGAGCAAAAAAGCGCGTCAGCCATGCGTATTCGTAAAAACCCATCGGTGGATAAGTCGGCCGATGAGGGAAACAATCCTAAAATACGGAGGAGAAAAAGCACTGTAGCGAATAGATCACCGATGCTGTGATCTATTCGCCACAGAATCGGTCACTTGCAGGCGGTCACCATGATTTCAACGAGGTGCCGGGCATCGGCCATGTTGGCCTGGACGCAGGCGCGCGCCGGAGCCATGCCCTCGGGCAGCCACGCTTCCCAGACCTTGTTCATTGCGTCGCGGTCGCGAATATCCTTCAGCCAGATCTGCGCCTGCAGCAGCCGCGTCTTGTCGGTTCCATGCTGTTCGAGGATGGCGTCGATCGCGGCGACGACTTCCTTCGTCTGGCCGGTGATATCCTTCGAAAGATCGGCGGCGGTGCAACCCTGCAGGTAGACGAAGCCGTGATATTCGACGGCCTTGGCGAGAATCTTGTTCGGTTCGGTGCGGATGATCTTGGACATGATGGCTCCTTGGAAGTCGTTGCGACAGCGCGCGCGGGGAACGCCGCTTCGTAGGGCGCGTCCGGCGGCGCGGCAACCCCGCGCGAAGGGCGGCGACTCGTGAGCGTTCCGGCGGCCGCGGCCCCTGTGGTTGCGGTCGTTCTTGCCGGCGGGCAGGGGCGGCGGATGGGCGGGGTGGACAAGGCGATGGTCGGGCTCGCCGGCCGTCCGCTGATCGCCCATGTCGTGGCGCGCCTGGCGCCGCAGGTCGCGGCGATGGCCATCAGCGCCAATGGCGATCCGGCGCGCTTCGCCGGGTTCGGCGTGCCGGTGCTGGCCGACGCGGCTGACGGGCCGGCCGGGCCGCTCGCCGGACTGCTCGCGGGTGCACGCTGGGCATTGTCGGCGCATCCCCGCGCGTGGCTGCTTTCCGCGCCCTGCGACGTGCCGTTCCTGCCGGCGGACCTGGTGGCGCGGCTGGCCGCGGCGCGGCTCCCGGCCTGTGCCTGCGCCGGCGGAAGGCTGCATCCGCTGGTGGCGCTGTGGCCGGCGCGCGAGCTTGCCGCGGCGGCGGGCGAGGGCGGCTCGGCGCGCGCGCTGCTCGCTCGCCTCGGAGGCACCAGCGTCGCCTGGGAAGCGCCGGCGGAGGGTGCGGCGGACCCCTTTGCCAACGTCAACGATCCGGCGGCGCTGGCGGCGGCTTGCCGGTCAATCGCCGCGGGATGAAATCTGTGCGCAGGTACCTGCGTGGCACGGGTGGCAGGCTTGCCTTTTGATCATGACCGCCTCATGGTGAAGGTGTCGTGGTGCGAGACGCCACTCAAGACGAGAAAAAGGGAGACTTCACCGTATGCTGACCCGTCGTAACTCCATCAAGGCGGCCGCCGGCGTTGCCGCCGCCGCCACGCTCGGGGTCGCTTCCAGGGCCGAAGCCGCGCAGACCGTCAAGGTCGGCATCTCCGCCGCGCTGACAGGCGCGGACGCCGCTTCGGCGGCGCGGCAGGCCAATGGCTCGATCCTGGCGCTGATGAACGCCAATGCCCTCAACGAGGTGCCCGGCGTCACCTTCACTTGGGAGAAGTTCGACAACGGCACGGCGACCGCCGGCCAGTACGACCCGGCGCAGGCCGCGACCAACGCGCGCAAGATGGTCTCCGACCCGTCGATCGTCGCCGCCGTCGGGCCGCAGATGTCGGGCGACGGCAAGGCGATGAGCCCGATCCTCTCGGCCGGTCACCTCATCACCATTACGCCGTCCTCGACCAACCCGGACATCACCGATCCGAAGTTCGCCGCGATCTATCGTCCGGCGGACAACCACGCTCCGGTTTATTTCCGTACCGTTACGACGGACGCCTACCAGGGCCCCAACATGGCGAACTTCTTCGCCGAGCACCTGAAGGCAAAGAAAATCTTCATCCTCGACGATTCCGGCGCCTACGGCGTCGGCATCTCCACGGCGTTCGAGGGGCAGGCGAAGAAGAAGGGGATCCAGGTTCTCGGCCACGAGAAGCTCGACCCGAAGAACCCGGACTACACGGCGGTTCTGACCAAGATCAAATCGCTCAACCCGGACAGCCTCTATTACGGTGGCGTGACGATGGCCGGTGCCAAGCTCGCCAAGCAGTCGTATCAGATCCTGCCGAACATCCATAAGGGCGGCGGCGACGGCATCGTGGGGTCGGACTTCCTCACCGCCGGCGGCTTCCCTGCGATCGAAGGCTGGTATGCGACGATCGCCGGCCCGCATCTCGTGGGCACGGCGAGCAAGGCGGTCGGCACCTTCACGCAGCAGTTCATCACCAAGTTCAAGACGGTGCCGGATGACTACGCCGTCACCGGCTACGACGCGGCTTGGGTGATCGTGCAGGCGGTGAAGAAGCTGGTGGCGGAGAAGAAGCCGATCACCCGCGACAACATCCGCAGCACGCTGCTGACCATCACGGTCGACACGCTGCAGGGTCCGGTGGCCTTCGACGCGAACGGCGACATCAAGAGCCGCGTCGTGTCGGTGTTCCAGATCCGCGAGGACAAGGCCAAGCCGCTGAGCGACCCCAACGCGCAGTACGCCTACATCGGGTCCGCGCCGCAGGCCTGAGCCGGCGAGCAGGCGGCCGCCCCTTCCGAGGGGCGGCCGTTTTCTCGATTTGCCGCCGCGGACGGTATAATTCGCCGCCCGCGACGGTTTTCTTATGTTCTCACCGGGGGCGTCCTGACAAAATGAGCGGTCTAAGCCTTTTCGTGCAGCAATCCATCAATGGATTGACGCTCGGTGCGATGTACGCGCTGCTCGCGCTTGGCTTCACGATGGTCTACGGCATCATGGAGCTGATCAACTTCGCGCATTTCAGCGTCTTCATGGTGGGCACCTTCGTCGCCCTCTACACCTTCGAGGCATTCGGCATCTTCGGCCAGTCCACGATCCTGCACGGGCTGCCGCTGATCGGTGTGCTGCTCGCCGTGTTCATCGTGACGATGACGGTCTGCGGCGGCATCGGTATGTCGATCGAACGCTTCTTCCTGCGCCGCCTGCGCGCGGTGAAGGGGCCCGCGTCGATGATCACCACGATCGGCATCTCCTACATCCTGTCGAACTCGGTGCTGCTGTTCATCGGTGGGCAGGGCTTCAACTTCCCCAACCCGATTCCGCCGGTCAAATTCAACTTCGGACAGGCCGTGATGCAGGTCGAGCAGCCGCTGATCTGGGTGGTCTCGGCCGTCCTCATGCTGGGGCTGACATATTTCGTCCAGGCAACGAAACTCGGCAAGGCCATGCGCGCCACCGCGCAGGATCCCGAGGCCGCGCGCATGATGGGCGTGGATGTGGACCGGGTGATCCTCACCTCGTTCTTCCTCGGCTCGGCGCTCGCCGGCGCGGCTGCCGTGATCTTCGGCCTCTACTATGAGTACACGAACTTCTACATCGGTTTCGACGCCGGCCTGCGCGCCTTCACCGCGGCGGTGCTGGGCGGCATCGGCAATGTGCCGGGCGCGATGCTCGGCGGCCTGCTGATCGGCATCATCGAGACCATGACCTCGCAGTTCATTTCCACGAACTGGGCCGAGGTTGTCATCTTCTCCATCCTGGTCATCGTCCTCGTGTTCCGCCCCGCGGGACTGCTCGGGCGCGTGGCCCCCAACAAGTCCTGACGGAGGGCTGATGAGCACGACCACCGCGGGCGTGATGAACGCCCCCTCCCAGGCAAGCGCCCGGCGCAAGACCGTCGCTCTGTCGCTGCTGTTCGTGGCGATGCTGGTCTTTCCTCTGCTGCCACAAACCGGCATTCCGTTCTTCATGAACCTGGGTGGCCAGGCGAACGTGGATGTCCTGTCCACCACCATCTCCTACGCGCTGCTGGCGATTGGGCTGAACATCGTCGTCGGCTTCGCGGGCCTGCTCGACCTCGGCTACGCGGCGTTTTTCGCGATCGGTGCGTATCTCTATGGAGTGCTGACCGCCTTCCAGGTGATGCCGCACTGGTCGAGTTTCTGGGAGCCGTTCGCCTATCTCGGCCTCGTGCAGAAAATGAGCCTCGGTGGTGCGGAGGTCGTCCACTTCACGCTGAGCTTCTGGCTGGCGATCCCGCTCTCCGCCCTGTGTGCGGCCCTTTTCGGCGTGCTGTTCGGCTTCCCGACGCTGAGGCTGCAGGGCGACTATCTGGCCATCGTCACGCTGGGCTTCGGCGAGATCGTGCCCATCGTCTTCCTCAACGCCGACCCGATCACCAACGGCGCCGCCGGCCTCAACGGCATTCAGGCTCCGCGGCTGTTCGGCTACGATTTCGGGGTCAATTCGATTCCGTATTATTACGTTGCTATTGCGCTGATCGTCGTCATGATCTTCATCAGCATCCGGCTGCGCGATTCACGAATCGGGCGAGCGTGGATGGCGATCCGCGAGGATGAGATCGGCGCCTCGGCGATGGGCGTGAACCTGGTCAACTTCAAGTTGCTGGCCTTCGCCACCGGGGCGGCGATCGCGGGTGTTGCCGGCACCTTCTATATCGCCAAGCTGCAGACCGCGACGCCGGACATGTTCAACTTCAACGTCTCGGCGATGATCCTGGTAATGGTCGTGCTGGGCGGCATGGGCTCGGTCTGGGGCGCGGTCGCGGGGGCGGTGCTGCTGTCCGTGCTGCAGTTCTGGTTCCTGCAGGACCTCACGAGCTGGATTCACGCGTTCGGGGAGATGACCGGGATCCTCTATCTGACCAAGCTCGATCTGGTGCAGTCGATCGACCTCATCTT
>JAGWQN010000007.1 GCA_028869995.1 Rhodospirillales bacterium | reverse complement strand
TCCGTGCCCTCGAAGCTGCGCCCGCCGGTGGCGCTGTACTCGCCCTCGGTGTTCTCGCGCACGACGTAGAAATCGATATCGGCGGCCGTCCGCCCGGCGAGCGGGGTCGTGGCGCCGGGCATCAGGCGGCAGGGGCGCAGGTTCACGTACTGGTCGAAGCCGCGGCGGATCGGGATCAGCAGGCCCCACAGCGAGATATGGTCGGGCACCTCCGGCCAGCCGACGGCGCCCAGGAAGATGCTGTCCGCTTCGCGCAGCCGATCGAGCCCGTCGGCCGGCATCATCGAGCCGGTCTTCTTCCACGTCTCGCAGGACCAGTCGTAATGCGTCTCGGCCAGCTCGAAGCCGAAGCGCCGTGCCGCCGCGTCGAGCACCTTGAGTCCCTCGGGGACGGTCTCCTTGCCGATTCCGTCGCCGGGAATGATCGCGATCCGGTAGCGCCTCGCCATGGCCGTTCCTCCTGTTGGGCTTCCGCCTAAGGCTCGCCTCCGTCCGGGTCAACCGCGCGGCCGGATGCCCCATGGACGCGCCCGCCCGCCCCGGTTACGACGGAGGCCGAAGGAGTGGGCAGCATGGAAAAACATCACAGCAGCGACTGGGACCGCGATGCGGCGCTCACGGCGGCGCGTATCCTGCTTGAGATCAAGGCGGTCAATTTCCGGCCTGAGGAGCCTTACACCTTCACCAGCGGCTGGAGGTCGCCGGTCTATATCGACTGCCGGCGCATCATCTATTTTCCCCGCGCGCGGGCCAAGATCTGCGAACTCGCCGTCGACAAGATTGGCCGGCATGTCGGCTTCGAGACGATCGAAGCGGTGGCCGGGGGTGAGACGGCCGGCATTCCCTTCGCCGCGTGGATCGCCGACCGGATGATGGCGCCCATGGCCTATGTACGAAAGAAGCCGAAGGGATTCGGCCGCAACGCCCTCATCGAGGGCGATGTGCCCGAGGGCAAGCGCACCCTGCTCGTCGAGGATCTGACGACCGATGGCGCCAGCAAGATCCGCTTCGCCAACGCGCTGCGTGACGCAGGGGCGATCGTCAACCATACCTTCGTCGTCTTCTTCTATGGTGTCTTTCCCGGCAGCTTCGAGACCCTGGCGGCGATGGATATCGCGCTGCACCATCTCTGCACCTGGTGGGACGTGCTCGATGCCTGCCGCGAACGTCCCTATTTCGCCGACAGTGCGCTCGCCGAGGTGCGCCGCTTTCTCGAGAATCCGGTCGCCTGGTCGGGCGCCCATGGCGGCATCACCGCCCCGGCGCAGGCGCGGCGCGGCGACGAATAGCGTCGCCGCCGTCCGCCCGCGCGGGGCGGCCGCGCCGGTTCAGCTTTCCGCCTCATGGTTGACCACGAAATCGGCGGGCGGGGTGGGGCCCCAGACATAGAAGGCGTCCTCGGGGGGATGGTCGGCGCTCGTCCAGTCATGGTCGGCGGGGATGTAGTCGATATCCGCGGAATACTCGCTCCAGCTGCCCCACGGATCGCGAACGTAATGAAAATAATTGGAGCCGAGGACGTGCCGCCCGAGGCCCCAGCCGGCGGAAAATCCCTTGTCGGCCATCTGCATGGCGCCGAGGCCGATCTCGTCCACCGACGCCACGTCCCAGCTCAGGTGGTGCAGCCCCGCTCCGGTCGACCGCGCGAAGGCGATCATGTGGTGATCGCTGCCATGGATGGCGTGCATGAAGGCGATGCCCTCGCCCGAACGATCCGACAGCCTTAGCCCGAGTACACCTTCGTAGAACGCGAGGCTGCGGTTGATGTCGGAGGAGAAGAGCAGCGCATGGGCCAGGCGGCGTGGCCGCACCGGGGACAGGCGCGAGCGGGCGGGCGCTGCGGCTGTCCCGGCGGGAGCGGAGACCATGGCCATCGGCGTCTTGGCATTGGGCGAGGATTTTTCTGCAACACGGATCTCGATCGCGAGCCCGTCGGGGTCGCGCACCCACAAGCCGTTCGATTCGTATCCCGGCGGTGGCGCGATCTCGGCGATCCCACGCTCGCGCACGCGCTGGCGGAACCGTTCCATGTCATCCTCGAATGCGCCGAAGCGCAGGCAGCGCAGCCGCTTTTCCTTCGCCTCGACGAAGTGCGCCCAGCGATGCGCATGTCCCGCGGTGTACAGCGACAGACCGTTGTCCTCCTCGCGCACGTCGAGGCCGAAGGCGCGGTAGAACGCCGCCGCGGGCTGCAGATCGGGCACGCCGACCTCGACCAGGTCCAACGAATGCACGCCGAGCACATCGCGCCGACGCGTCGCGGCGATATGGCCGCCGATCTGTGTCATGCCGGTTCCTCCCGTTGCTGTCGGGGGCGCGTTGCGCCGGATCCAGCCTGCGCGCCCCAGCCTTCTCACGCGGGATTATACGTCGCCCGCGGCCGCCGGCAGAAATTTTTGGGTCGTCGCCCGTCCGCCGTCCTCAGATCACTTCCGACAGCGCGATGGCGATCCGACAGCCGGTGCCGATCACGGCGCGCAGCAGCGGGTAGCCGACCGCCTCCTCCGCGCCATGCTCGAGCCCGGTGTCGCGGTGCTCGAGCTCCTCCGCGCGGAATCGCTCGATCGTGTCGCGCAGGGGCGCCTCGCTCGCCGGCAGCGTGGCCGCCTGGCCGGCATAGTGCGCGTCGATCGCTTCCTCGACCGCGACGGTGCAGGCCATCGCCGCGCGCTCGCCCATCGCCGCCGTGGCCGCGCCCAGCACCCACCCCGCCACGTGCCAGAACGGCAGCAGCGCGGTGGGCCGGACGCGCCGCTCGCCAATCAGGCCCGCGAACGTGTCGAGATGGTGCTGTTCCTGTTCCTGCATGTGCTCGACGAGCGCGACCGTCGCGGGATCGCTACGCCGGCGCATGACCGCGAGCTGGCCCTGATAGATTCGTTTCGCACCGTACTCGCCGGCGTGATCGACCCGGATCATCGCCGCGGTCGTGCGGCCACGGTCGCCCGGCAGACCCTTCATGCCCTGTGCCCCCGCTGCCTGATCAGGAACCACGCGAGCCCCACGGCCACCGCCAGCGAGTCGAGCAGGTTCATCATCGCCATGGAGATCGGCAGTCCCGGAATGAGATAGGTCGCGTCCTCGCATGCCCGGGAGGGCTTGGCGGGCAGGCTCGCCAGGCGCTGCGCGATGGTGCCGGCGTGAAACTGCGGCGCCTGGCATTCGGGTGCGGGGCTCGGCCAGAGCCGCCACTCGACACCCACATGCACGACGCTCAACGCGACACCGGCGAGCAGGATCAGAACGACCACCCACCCCATCAGCCCGGCCCGGCGCGGCGGCGTCAGGATCCCCATCAGGGCGATGACCGCGGCCAGGCGCCATGGCCAGCGTTCCGCCAGGCACAGCGCGCAGGGCACCAGCCCGCCCCAGCGTTCCAGGCCCATCGCCGTGCCGACGGTCGCGAGGGAGATCAGGAAGGTGAGGCCAAGCGCGCGTTGCAGGGGCGTGGCCGAGGCGAGGGCACGGAACATGCGGGCGATATGCGCTGGCCGACCTCCGCCTGCAAGTTGCCGCCCGCGCCATGCCCAGATACGCTCGGTCCATCAGGGGGGATCGCCGCATGATCAAGCTTTGGGGCCGTAACACGTCGAGCAACGTGATGAAGGTCATCTGGTTGCTCGAGGAACTCGGCATCGCGTACGACCGCGTCGATGTCGGGGGCGCGTTTGGCGGCACCGCGACGGCGGCATACCGGACCATGCAGCCCCTAGGCCTGGTTCCCGCGATCGAGGATGGGGATTTCCACCTCTTCGAGAGCAACACCATCCTGCGCTACATCTGCAACGCGCACGCACCATCGACGCCGCTCTACCCCACCGAGCCCATGGCCCGCGCCCGCGTGGAAGCGTGGATGGATTTCCAGCAGACCGCGATCAACCGCCCGATGAGCACGGTCTTCATCGGCCTGGTGCGGACCGCGCCGGAGCAACGCGACCTCGCCGCGATCGCCGCCGCCGCCAAGGATGCAGCCGGATACTGGGCGATACTCGATGGCAGGCTCGCCGGTCAGACCCATGTCGCGAGCAACGAGTTCAGCCTCGCCGATATCGCGCTCGGAATCTACGCGCATCGCTGGTTCGTGATGGACGTGCCGGGGCGGCCGGAGGCGCCGCATCTGCGCGCGTGGTATCAGCGCCTCCTGGCCCGACCCGTCTTCGCCCGGCATATCGCCCATCCGCCCACCTGAATCCTGAGGGCCGGGCGCCGACCGATCGTGGCGGGCTCAGGCGCCTTCCAGCCAGCGGCGCACCGCGGCGGGGCTACCGAACGCTTCGCCGACCAGCAATCCGGCGCCGCCCAGCGCCACGGCGGCCGCGATCGCATCTTCGTCGGTCACGTCGTCGCCGACGAAGAGCGGCACGCGTCCGGCGAAAGGCGGGGCTGCCATGAGGGCCCGCACGGCATGGCCCTTGTGGACCCCGGCAGGCCGTACCTCCCAGGTCATGCTGCCGCGCAACAGGGAAAACCCCGGGCAGGCCGCGACGATGGCCTCGGCCGCCTCGCGCAGGGCTGCTTCGGCTTGCGGCGCCAGCCGGTAGTGCAGCGCGACGCCGTGCGCCTTGCGCTCGACGAGGGCGCCGGGAAAGCCGGCGGCGGCCGCCGCGGCTCGCGCCACCACCTCCGCCGGCAGAACGGGCAACGGGTCGCGCAGCACGGGGCGGCCTGCAGCCAGGCGCAGGGCCGCGCCATGTTCGCCGGCGACGGCGTAGGGGGTGTGGCCCAGCAACGCGTCGACCGCCTCGATCGGTCGCCCACTGACGATCGCGACGGCGTCCGCGTGGCGCGCGCGCAGCTGTAGCAGCAGTCGTGGCAGGTCGGGCGGCACGATCACCGCATCCGGTGTCGCGGCGATGTCGATCAACGTCCCGTCGAGATCGAGCAGGAAGGCGGGACGCTCGATCGTTCGGCCGTCGGGGAGAATGACGGCGCCATGCTGCGGCCGGGTCATCGCCTCAACGCCCGACCGCTCTCAGCGCGTGCATGCGACCAGGCGCACGTTGTAGCTTGAGCTGTCGTAACTGGCGACGGCCGGTTCCTCGGCCAGCAGCCAGCCGGAGAAGGCCTTCTGGTCGGGATGCGCATCGGTGATCTCGAGCCAGGCGGCGGAGTCGGCGCGCATCGACGGCGGGCGCGCATAGCAGCCTTTCGCGGTGATGCTCAGGCTTTCGAACTGCATGGTTGCCCCCACGGCGCCGGCGAGCTTCTGCGAACGCCCGGTGATGGTGTCGAGGACCAGCAGCGTGACATGGCCCATCGGCATCCAGGCCGGGCCCTGGGCCGGTGGCGTCAGTTGCGGCGGCAGGGGCGGCTGCGGCGCCGAGGCGGCCGGCGCAGCCCCAGCTGGTGGAATGGCGGCAGGAGCCGCTGGCTGACCGCCGACGGCCGGAACGCCCCCCGGTGCCGGCGTGCCGCCCGCGGCGGGAACAGGGGCCGGAGCAGCGGCGACCGGCGCCGTCGGGGAGGCGGGCGCGGGTGCCGGCGCGGTCTGTACCGGTGTCGCCGGAGCCAGGATGGGCGCGGTGGGCGCGGAGGGGGCCGGCACGGAAGGCGCAGGCACGGAAGGGGGGGGCACGGAGGCGGCTGGGACCGCCGGGCCGGCCGTGGCGGAGGGCACGGTGGCCGGGCGGCTTACGGGCGCGACGACCGGCGCGTGCAACCCGCCAAGCTGCGAGGGTGCTGACGGTTGTGCCGAGGCCTGGGGCAGGGTGGCGGCGATCACGACCACCGCGCTCGCCAGCAGCGCTGGTCTCATGGCTCGTTACGGCTCTTGAGTCCGGCAACCATCGCCGCCAGCACGGCGCGCATGGCCGCAGGATCGACACCCATGATCACGGCATCCTCGAACGCATCACGCAACGCCGTGGCCAGCTCGGCACGGTTCTCCTCGAGAACCTTCAGCTTCTCGCGACAGGCGAGGGGCTTGCCGTCGCGGCCGATCCAGGTCTTCGCGGCGTCGTTGCCGGCCATTTGCTCGGCGGGATTGTTCATTTCGTTGGTAGAATTTTCTGCTGGACGGCCTTGGTCAGGTCGGAGACGTTGAAGATGAACTTGCCAAGAAGATCCTCGAGACTCACGGCCGACTGGGTGATGGTCACCGTTCCGCCGGGCGGGATCGTCGCCGTCGCCCCTCCGGGGACCACGGAGAGAACGCTGCCGCCGAGCAGCCCCGCCGTCGTCACCTGCGCGGAGCTGTCCTTGGGCAGCTTGATGTCGTTGCGCATCGAAAACGTGACCACGGCCTGGAATGTTTGCGGGTCGATGGTCTCGCCGGTCACCTGCCCTACCTTGACGCCGGCGAGGCGGACATCGGCACCGATGGCCAGGCCGTCGATACGGTCGAACCGCGCCTTAAGGGGGTAGCCGCTGGCGCCTGCCCGCCCGGTTCCCGCGATCGCATAGGCAAGGAAGCCGGCCGCGATCGCGATCACGGCCGCCCCGGTCAACAGTTCAGCCGCGTTGCGCCGCGTGGCACTCATGCCCGCCTCATCCTTGCTGGATCGCCGCCGTCAGGTCCCCGGTGTCCAGGCCTCGTAGTCTCCGGTCGCGGCTTGCCGGTGGCCGCCGGCGTAGTCGTGACCCGCCGGACGATAGGCTGCGGGGGTGCCGGTCTGGTTGGCGAGATGAGGCGCCTGCCATGCCCGTCGCGGCCCGGTAAGTGGCGCGTCCACGAGGTAGTGCAGCCAGGCATGCCATTCCGGCGGCACCGCGCTGGCTTCGGCAGCGCCTGCATACAAGACCCAGCGACGTGCGCGGCGGCCGCGCGGCCGCCGCTCCTCGAAGTAACGGTTGCCGGTCTCGTCATGGCCGACCTGGCGTCCATGCAGCCAAGTGTGGATCAGCGTGCCGATGTTCATGCCCCCGATATAAGGCGCGCGCGGACGCCGGTCCATCGTCCTCCCGCATCCGAGTCTATCCACAGGATTTTGCGGTCTCGTCGCGATTCGGACCCCAAATGGGGTTTCTCGCCTGCGGCGCCTCGGCTACGGTCCTGCCATGCGTACGCCCCGCGGACCCCACCCGAAGCCCTGGCATGGAACCCGTCTGGCCGTCTTCGAGGCCGCCGCCGAGCCCGATGCGCCGCTGCGGCGCGCCACGCTGCCCGCCGCCTGGGGTGAGGGCGCTGCGGCGGCCCTGCTGGCGCTGGTGGGCGGCGATGGCCCGGCCGACCTCGTGCGCGCCATGACCACGCTGCTCCGTCCGGTCGAGGCCGCGGATCCGCAGCTGGCGGAGCGCCTGCACACGCGCGTGGCCGCCCGGCGTGCCGCCCCCTCCGCCTGGCTCTGGCGCGGCGAGGCCGCCTCGCCCGGCTATGTCCTTGCCTTGCCCGGGTTCGTCGAACCCTGCGGCGAGTTCGACGCCGCGGGCTTTGCTGCCGCCGCCGAGGATGCGGTGCGCGCTCTGGCCGTGCTCGCCCCCGAGGCGGAACGGCTCGCCGTCTCCATGAGCGATCTGGCCGGGCTGCTCGCGATCCTGGGCATCGACTACGCGAGCCCGGCGGCCCGGCGCCTCGGCGCCGGCCTCGCCCGCCTGCTGGCGGCCAGCACCGCTGCCGCGTCGGCCGATCTGGCCGCCGCAGAAGGGGCCCGCGCGCCGGCCCTGGCCGTTCCCTCGGCGATGCCCGAGGACGTGGTGCCCGGCCTCGCCGACGCCGTTCTTGCCGCCGAGGGGCGTGCCGCGGGGCGCCCGCGCCGTCATGCGTGCCTGACGTCGATCACGCCGCCGGGGCCGGTCGAGGCGCTGCTCGGGGTCGAGACCGGCGGCGTGGCGCCGGCCTTTTCACCGCTCGACGACACGGGAGGCCTGACGCGCACCGCTCGCGCCTGGCTGGTCGCCTGCGCCATCGCGCCGGAGACCGCGCTGGCGCAGGTGCTGGCCGGCCAGTCGCCCTTCCCGCCGGTCAGCGAGGCGGCGCACGCGGCCATGCACGATTCCGTGGCGCCTTTCATGGACGCGATGCCCGCGCGCCCCGCGGCCAGTCCACCGCCGCGTGAGTCGCTGCCGGCACGCCGCAGCGGCTATACCCAGCGCTCCACGGTCGGCGGCCATAAGCTCTATTTGCGCACGGGCGAATACGCCGATGGCCGGCTGGGCGAGATCTTCATCGGTCTGCACAAGGAGGGCGCCGCCTTCCGCGGGCTGATGGATAATTTTGCCGTCGCGGTCTCGCTCGGTCTGCAGCATGGCGTGCCCCTTCAGGACTTTGTCGAGGCCTTCACCTTCACCCGCTTCGGTCCTGCCGGAGAGGTGGAGGGCGACTCCGCCGTCGACCATGCCACCTCGTTGCTCGACTATGTCTTTCGCAACCTGGCCGCCAACTATCTTGGCGTCGCGGTTGCGGCAGCCGAGCCGGAGGAGGCCGATACCGTGGGCGAGGGCGCGCGCGATCGCGCGCCGCTGCTGCCCCTCGCGCTTCCCACCGCCGGTCCGCGCCAGCGCCGGCGACAGCTTCGTATTGTCGGAGGTGACTCATGACCACGCCCGCCCAACGCCTGGCCGAACTCGGGATCACGTTGCCCACGCCGGCCGCCCCGATCGCCAACTACGTCGCCTTCACCCTGGCCGGCGATCTGCTCGTCGTCTCCGGCCAGTTGCCGCTGGTGGACGGCAAGATCCTGCACACCGGCAAGCTCGGCGCCGGCGTGAGCGTCGAGCAGGGGAGCGCCGCCGCGCGCGCGAGCTGCATCAACGTCATCGCCCAGGCCCAGGCGGCACTCGGCGACCTTGGCCGGATCCGGCGGGTGCTGCGGCTGGGCGGGTTTATTGCCTGCGCGCCGGATTTCACCCAGCATGCGCTGGTGATGAACGGGGCCTCGGATCTCGCGGTCGCGGTGTTCGGCGATGCAGGCCGCCATGCCCGCAGCACCGTTGGCGTTCCGAGCCTGCCCGCCGACGCGGCGGTCGAGGTCGAGGGGATGTTCCAGATTTCCTGAGCCCTCCCAGATAGAGGGCATGGACACCTCTGGCACGCTGGATCTCGCACCTTCGATCCACGACATCGCGGCATCGGAGTGGGATTCGCTGGCGGGTGGGAATCCCTTCGTCTCCCACGCCTTCCTGGCCGCCGTGGAGGACAGCGGCAGCACCGGTTCCCGCACCGGCTGGCTGCCGCGCCACGCCGTGCTGCGCGATGACGCCGGCGCGATCATCGGCCTCGCGCCGATGTACGCCAAGGGCCACTCCTACGGCGAATATGTCTTCGACCACGGCTGGGCCCACGCGCTGGAGCGTGCGGGCGGTGCGTACTACCCGAAATTGCAGGTTGCCAGCCCGTTCAGCCCGGTGCCCGGCCCGCGGCTCCTTCTGCGCGCAGGCGTGCCGGTCGGCGTCATGGCGCAGGCGCTGGTCGGCGCCTGCCAGGCGCTCGAGCTGTCCTCCGTGCACGTCACGTTCTGTACGCAGGCGGAGTGGAACGGGCTTGGCGAGGCCGGCTGGCTGCGTCGTGCCGGTATGCAGTTCCACTGGCAGAACCGCGGCTACGCAGACTTCGAGGATTTTCTCTCGGCGTTGTCGAGCCGCAAGCGCAAATCCATCCGCCGCGAGCGGCGCGAGGCCCAGGGGGCCGGGCTCGAGTTCGTCACGCTTCGCGGCCCCGAGATCGATGCCGCGACGTGGGCGGCTTTCTATGGTTTCTACACCTCGACCGTGGACCGCAAATGGGGCAGCGCCTACCTGACGCGGCGCTTCTTCCCGCTGCTTGGCCAACGTCTCGGCGAGCGCGTGGTGCTGATGCTGGCGCGGCGCGGGCGCGAATGGGTGGCCGGCGCGCTCAACCTGCTCGGGCCGAGCACGCTGTATGGTCGCAACTGGGGCGTGCGCGGGGAGTTCCCCTTCCTCCATTTCGAACTTTGCTACTACCGGGCGATCGACTTCGCGATCGCCTCCGGTCTTGCGGCGGTCGAGGCGGGGGCGCAAGGCGAGCACAAGATCCAGCGCGGCTACCTGCCTGCAACGACCTATTCCGCGCATTGGATCGCGCATCCGGGTCTGCGTCGCGCCGTTGCCGATTTCCTGGCTGAGGAAGCCATCGAAAGTGAGGCCCGGATGCAGGCTCTGTCGGAACTCTCGCCCTACCGCCGCGAGGGCGAGATTTGAGGCCGGATGCGAACCGACGCCGCCCTTGCCAGCCCGTGCTGGCACGGTGCAATTCGCGAACACTGCCGTTAGACGGCCGGGCGAGGCGCCCGGTGTGCCGGCGGTATCTTGAGGTGTGCGGTCATGGCTGATGAGCAGCTCATCAACATCTACAATCACTTCGTCGGTCGCGTCTCACCGAGCTTCCGCAATGCTTCGATGATCCTCCGCCACATTGCCGAGGACATCGTGCGCCGCCACGCCAACCCGCTCACGCGCTGCGGCGCCAAGGTTTATTCCCAGAACGACGAAGACGGCATCACGTTTGAGATTCTGCGCCGCCTGGGCCGGGAGAAGGGAGTGTTCGCCGAGTTCGGCGTCGGCAACGGCATGGAGAACAACACGCTGGCGCTGGCCGCGTGCGGCTGGCGCGGCTTCTGGTGCGGCGGCGAGGATCTGGCGTTCGACTGGAACCCGCGCCAGGCGACCCGCCTCGGCTTTCATTACGCCAAGGCATGGATTACGCGGGCCAATATCCTGAAACTGTATCAGGCCGGACTCGACGCGATCGGTGCCGCACGCTGTGACCTGATCTCGCTCGATCTGGACGGTAACGACTACCACTTCATTGACGATCTCCTGACCCAGATCGAGCCGCCCGACGTCTTCATTGCGGAGTACAACGCCCGCTTCCTGCCGCCGATCCGCTTCGTCATGCCCTACGACGAGGCCCATTCGTGGAAGCACGATGACTATTACGGGGCGAGCCTTGCCAGCATCGCCGAGCTGATGCAGCGCCACGGCTATTTCCTCGCCTGCTGCAATGCGATGGGCTGCAACGCGTTTTTCGTCCGAGACGGCTTTCGGGACCTGTTTCGTGATGCTGCCGGAACGGTTGCCGAGAAGTTCGCGGCGCCGAAAAATTTCATGCTCGGCCTGGACTATGCCGGCCACCCCGCGTCGATTCGCACGATCGAGAGCTTCTTCGCCGCTCTCAATCCTTAGAACGACCTCCGACCGGGCCGACCCAGACGGGGTCGGCCCGGTCGGAGATAAGTGAGCCGGGAGCCTCGGTTTCCAGAGCGAACCATCCAGCCAGATGATTCAACGTGCTTGGATCCTGCTCGGCCCGGCTGTCGCTTGCCTGCTGGCGGCCCGCGTCAGGGGACGTAGTCCGATGCGAGCGTCGCGTCGCGCGGCTCGCCGCGCATCGTCCGCAGCACCAGGGTCAGTACGATCGTGACCGCGAGGTTGGCGATCAGCGAGAAGAGGGCCGTATAGCCAGGCAGCGCCCAGCCGGCGATGTGCACCACGTAGGCCGGCCCGAAATGCATCGCGGCCGCCATCCAGGTGCCCATCACCATGCCCACGGCCCAGCCGATGAGCAGCGCCAGATCGTCGAACCAGCGGGTGAACACGCCCAGCATCACCGCCGGCACGGTCTGGATCATCCAGATGCCACCCAGGAGCTGGAACTGGATCGCGTATTGCAGCGGCAGGAAGAGGATGAAGGCGAGCGCTCCCAGCTTGACGAGCAGCGACACCCATTTGGCGATCCTCGCCTCCTGCGCTCCTTCGGGCGCGCGGCCGACGATCAGGCCATGGATGTTGCGCGTGTAGAGATTGGCCGCGGCGATCGCCATGATCGCCGACGGCACCAGGGCGCCGATCCCCACGGCCGCGAAGGCGATGCCGACAAACCAGGAGGGGAAGAAGTGCAGGAACAGCGCCGGCACTGCGAAGTTGCCGGCGAACTCCTTGAAGCCGGGCCCGAATTCCGGGAGTTTCGCGAGCCCTGCCGCAGCGGCGAACACGCCGAGCAGCGTCAGCAGCCCCAGCATCACCGAATAGGCGGGAATGATGACGGAGTTGCGCCGGATCGCCTTGGAGCTCGAAGCAGCGAGGATGCCGGTCATGGCGTGCGGGTACATGAACAGTGCGAGGGCCGAGCCGAAGGCGAGCGTCGCATAGACGCCGTAGAGGCCGGTCGTATGCGGACCCGGCACGGGCAGCAGCAGGTGGGCCTTGGGGATGGCCGCGAAGATCGCGCCGAAACCGCCCATGCGAATCGGGATCACGATCACCGCCACGAAAGCGGTGACATAGATCAGGATGTCCTTGACGATGGCGATCGAGGCGGGCGCGCGCAGGCCCGAGGAGAAGGTAAAGGCGGCCAGCACGGCGAAGGCGATGATCAGCGGCAGATCCCCGGAGATGCCGAGCGCGCCGACCACCACCTGGATGCCCACCAGCTGCAGCGCGATGTAGGGCATGGTCGCCAGGATGCCCGTCGCCGCGATGGCGAGCCCGAGCCAGCGGTTGCCGAACCGTCCGGTGACGAAATCCGCCGCCGTGAGGTACCCGCGCTTGTGGCAGACATTCCACATCCGCGGGAACACGACGAACAGGATCGGATAGGCAATGATCGTGTAGGGCACCGCGAAGAACGCGATCGCCCCGGCGCCGAAGGCCAGGGCCGGTACCGCGATGAACGTGTAGGCGGTGTAGAGGTCACCGCCGATCAGGAACCAGGAGACAACGGTTCCAAAGCGCCGTCCGCCCAGGCCCCACTCGTGCAGGTCGTCGAGGTTGCCGCGCCGCCAGCGCGCGGATGCGAAGCCTAGCCAGGTGACCAGCGCGAACAAGGCCAGGAAGACGATGAGCGCGGTCCAATTCACGGTGTTCATCGCGGATGCCCCCTATTCGTCTGTCAGCAGATGCACCACCCAGGTGCAGGCGGCGGCGATGAACACCCACAGCAGTTGGAACCAATAGAAGAAGGGCAGCCCGATGAACGTCGGTTCCATCTTGTTGTAGAAGGGCGGCCAAAGTGTTGCGATGAATGGCAGCAGCAGCAGCAGATGCCATGGGCTGAAGCCGCCCCGCTTTTTCCCGTCGCGCACGAAACCTCTCCTCAGGCTTTCTGCGCGGTAAGCTTAGGTCAATTGCGGTGACCTGTTAATCCCGGTGTCGGACCCCTCGCTGCGGCCATGGCCGGGCGCCGTTGCCGCGGCGGGCGGCAGGTCGATCCAGGAGAGATGCCCGCCCTTGCCGGCACCCGTATCGAGGAAGACCGCCGTGCCCCCGGCGTCGTTGCGTCGCACCCAGGGCCGGCCGTCGCTGCTGCGCCGGTCATGGCCGCAATAGACGGTGAAACCGGCGGGAATCCAGCGGATCCAGTCCAGGCTGCGCTCGGGATAGCCATCCGGTTGGGTCCGCCCGGTCGGCTGCCCATAGAGTGCGCGCGAGAGTGGGCCGGTCACACGCCCCGCCGAGATCGCCGGCGGCGCGGTATCGAGCATCGCGGAGTGAAAGCCTGCATGCACGAAGACGTAGCGCCCCAGGCGCAGCCAGGCGGGTGCGGCCAGGATGGCGGGCAGGGCCGCCGCGGCCAGCGCCGGGCCGACCTGCGCCAGGGTCGTCTCCAGGGCCGGGTCCCGCCGCACCGCTTCGCCGCGCAAGGCCCGCGCGAGCTTGAGGTCGTGGTTGCCAAGCAGGAACAGGCCCCGTCCGGTGGCCAGGAGTTCGAGCGCGATCGTGAGCGCGCCGGCGCTGTCCGGCCCGTGGTCGACGAGGTCGCCAAGCTGGATCACGAACCGGTCGGTGGCCACCGCGTGGGCAAACGCGTGGGCATCCCCGTGGACGTCGCCGACGATGCGCAGCGGCAGCCGCATCAACTCGGCCCGCGCCTTCACGGTGCTTCGTCCGGCATCCGTCCCGCCGGGGTCGCCAGTGCCTGGAACGCGGCGAGCGCCCGGGCCCGTCCCGCTGCGAGATCGACGATCGGCCGGCGCGGCTTGCCGGCCCAGCGCCGGACATAGCTGCCGTCGGGGTCGAACTTCGCCGCCTGCAGGTCGGGGTTGAAGATGCGGAAATAAGGCGCGGCGTCCGCGCCGCTGCCGGCCACCCATTGCCAAGAGGCAGCATTGGTCGCGAGGTCCGCATCGACCAGCGTGTCCCAGAACCACGCCTCGCCCTCCTGCCAGGGGATCAGCAGGTGCTTCACGAGGAAGGAGGCGGCGATCATGCGCACCCGGTTGTGCATCCAGCCGGTGGTCCACAGCTCGCGCATGCCCCCGTCGACGAGGCCGATGCCGGTTTCGCCCCGCTGCCAGGCAGCGCGCGCCGCCGGGTCGTGGCGCCAGGGCATGCGCGCGAAGGCGGGGCGCAGCGGCTGCTCGGCCATGTGCGGGTGGTGCCATAGCAGGTGCGCGGCGAACTCCCGCCACAGCAACTCGTTGACCCAGGCCCGCAGTCCGTTGCCGCCGTGCGCCTCGGCCGCCCGCCAGATCCGAGCGGGCGAGATCTCGCCCCAGGCAAGATGCGGTGACAGCCGCGATGTCGCGCTGACGCCAGGCAGGTTGCGCCGCTCAGCGTAGCCATCGAGCGCGTCGCGCAGGAACGCAGCGAGCCGCTCTTCTGCCCCCGTTGCGCCCGGCTGCCATGCCGCGCGCAGCCCTCCTGCCCAGTCGGGCCGGGTCGGCAGCAGCTCCCATGCCTCGAGCCGGTCGGAGGCGACGTCCGGCCCCGCGATGAGGCGAGGTGGGGCCGGCTCCGCCGCCGGCGGCAGCCCGCGTGCCAGGCAGGCGCGCGAGAACGGGGTGAACACGCCATAGGGGGTGCCGCTGCCGGTGCGGATCTCGTCCGGGTGGAACAGCAGCCGGGTCCGGTGCAGCGTCAGCGTGAGTCCGGGCGTCGCCGCGACGACGGACTGCGCGCGGCGCAGCCAGGGCTCGGCCGTTTCGCCCGCGTGCACGTCCCGCGCGCCCGTCTCGTCGGCGAGCTGCGCGATGACTTTTGCAACCGGGCCGCGCCGCAGCACGAGCCGCCCGCCGATCTCCGCCAGCGCCGGCAGCAGGCTGGCGAGCGAATGATGCAACCACCAGCGCGCGGCTCCGCCGAGCTTCCACGGGCCGGGCGTCTCATCGTCGAGGATATAGGCGACGACGAGCGGCCGGTCCGCGTTGCGCGTGAACAACGGATTGTCCGCGATCCGCAACTCGCGGTGCAACCAGATCAGAACCGGCGCCGTCATGGCGTTGCTAGGCGCGTGCCGTCCCTCGCGGTGTCTCGTCCCATAGTCCTGGATCTGGGGTCGCGCGGCGCTTTTCCACCCCCCCGAAGCGGAAGCTGAACAGGCGCCCGCGCCCCAGCAGAAAGGCCCGCCCACCGGAGGGGAAGAGGGGGCGGAAGGTTGGGTCACCGAGGTCGAGCCCGCCGGCATAGGCCCCGAGGGCCGGCAGGATCAGGCGGTTACCGTCGGTTGCGAAACAGGGTCGCGAAATGCTCGTGCCGGCGGCGGGCACCCGCGCCTTGGGATGATAGTGGCCGGAAATCTCGATGCCCTTCCAGCCTGACTGCGCGATATGGCGGAACGCCACCGGCCCGATCACCAGCTCCTCGAGCGGCCCGCTATCATGGTTGCCTGCAACCCAGACGAACGCCGCCCGCTGTTCCAGCGCCGCCAACCGCCTCCCGTCGGCCGGGACCATCCGGGCCCTTCCTTCGCCGTCATGGAAGGAATCGCCGAGGCACAGCACGCGCGCGGGCGTGTAGCGGCGCATCAGCAGATCGAGCCGCTCCAGCGTCGCCGCCGTGTCCCATGGCGGCAGCAGCCGTCCCCCGCGCGCCGCGGCCGAGCCCTTTTCCAGGTGCAGGTCGGCGACCGCCAGCACGCGCTCCGCGGGCCACCACGCCCCGCCCAGCGGGTCGAGCAGGAAGCGTTCCCCGCGCAGATGCACCGGCGCCGCGCTCATGTCCGTCCTGATCCGACCACAACCTGCCGCACGCCACCGGTTTCGGTTGCGGGTCGCGTTCGGTCAAGTCTCGGGTGTCGGCACCCCGCCGTCGAGTTTCAGGATCCGGGGGGCCGCGGGATCCCACGTGATGCCCACCGTCTCGCCCGGGGCGTGGCGCGCCTCGGCCGTCGGTACGGTCGCGAGCACGCGGCCGGCGCCTTCGAGCACGATACGGAAGGTCGTCGTGGGGCCGTTGAAGGTGCGCGATTCCACCAGCCCCGGCAGTCCGAAGGTGGGCTCGACCAGCCGCACATGCTCGGGGCGGAGGAAGAAATGCACCCGCTCGCCCGGAGCGTGTCCCGCCGCCCGGCGCGCCGGCAGCGTGTGCCCGGCGATGCGCACGCCGTCGCCATCGACCTCGGCGTCGAACTCCGCCATCTGGCCGACGAAGCGCGCGACAAACAGGCTCTCGGGCTCCTCATAGATCGCTGCCGGCTCGCCGAGCTGCGCGATGCGCCCGTTCTCCATCACCGCGACGCGGTCGGAAATCGACAGCGCCTCCTCCTGGTCATGGGTGACGAACAGCGCCGCCACGCCGATCTCGCGCTGGATGCGCCGGATTTCGTCGCGCAACTGCACGCGCACCCGTGCGTCGAGCGCCGAGAGCGGCTCGTCGAGCAGCAGCAGCGCCGGGCGGATCGCGAGCGCCCGCGCCAGCGCCACGCGCTGTTGCTGCCCGCCGGAGAGCTGGTGAGGATATTTGTGCATGTGCTCGGCGAGCCCGACGAGATCCAGCATCTCCTGCGCGCGCTTGCACCGGGCTGCCGCCGCCTCGCCTCGGACCCTGAGGCCGAAGCCCACATTCTCCTCCGCCGTCATGTTGGGGAACAGCGAGTAGGCCTGGAACACCATGCCGATGTTGCGCTTCGCGGCCGTGATGCCGGTGATGTCGCGGCCGTCGAGCTGGATCCGCCCGCCATCGGGCCGCTCGAACCCGGCGACGAGGCGCAGCAACGTCGTCTTCCCGCAGCCGGAGGGGCCGAGCAGCGAGACGAACTCGCCAGCCCCGAGCGCCAGCGACACGTCGGCGAGCACGGTGCGGGAACCATAGACTTTCCGCAACGATATTGCTTCGAGCGAGATCATCGCGCGGCCTTCCTTCCGCCCAGCGCCACGCCCAGCATTGCCGACCAGGTGAGGAGGAAGGCGAGCAGCGACAACGCTGCCGCCTGCGTCGCCGAGGTGCTGCCGATGTGGTTGATATAGACGGCGAACGTGTTGAACAGCAGGATATTGGCGAAGGTGAACTCGCCAATGACGATGGTGATGGTGAGCAGGGCCGCGCCGAGCAGCGCCGTGATCAGGTTGGGCACCAGCACGCGCAGGATCATGCTTGGCCAGGAGGCGCCGAGGCTCTGCGCCGCTTCCGTCAGGGTGCGCAGATCGAGCGCGCGCATGCCGACGTCGAGCGCGCGGTAAGTGAAGGGCAGGGCCAGGATCACATAGGGAATGACCAGGAAATTCGCCGTCCCCACCAGCCAGTCCGGGCCGGTGTAGATGGCCGTGATCCCGGCGACGAGCGAGATCGCCGGGACCACCAGCGGCAGCACCGAGATGAAGTCGAACATCGGCCGCAACCGCGGCAGCCGCAGGTTCATCCAGAAGACGGCGGGCACCAGGATCACCAGCCCGGCGATGATCGTCTCGATCGCCAGCCGCGCCGACAACAGCAGGCTGTTCCACATTTCCGGCGTATGGATCAGCGTGACATAGGCCTCGAACCCATAGCCTCGCGAGCCCTGCCACAGGGACAGCACGGCCGTCGCTACCAGCGGCAGCGCGAAATAGCCCGCGAGCGGAACCCACAGCCACTTCATCGGACGCGCCATTTGCCGACGCGGCGCGCCAGCAGCCCATAAAGGACCATCACCGCCGCCATCACCACGATCATGCCGCAGGCAAGGGCCGCGCCCTCCGCCGGGGAGAGGGACACATTGCCGGAGAGGACATTGGAAATGTCGATCGTCACCAGCGGCAGGTTGCCGGCGGTCAGCGCATAGGGCGTGGCGTAGGCGCTGAACGCATTGCCGAACAGCAGCATCGCCGCCGACAGCAGCGAGGGCAGCAGAACCGGCAAGCCGACATGCCGCCAGAATTGCCACGTCGAGGCGCCCAGCCCTTCAGCCGCCTCGCGCCACTCGCGCCGCAACCCTTCGAGGGCGGGCGTGATGACAATCAGCATCAGCGGGATCTGGAAATAGGCATAAACGATGACCAGCCCCTCCATGCGGAACAAGGAAAAGCCGGCCGCGTAGATATCGATGCCCACGGCCTTCAGCAGCCCGGTGATCACGCCGAGCGTTCCCAGCGTCGAGATGAAGGCAAAGGCGAGGGGAACACCGGCGAAATTCGCCGCGACCGCGGAGAATGTAGAGATGAGCGCGCGGGCCCATCGCGGCATGCCGGGAGCCAGCGTCAGCCAGGCCCCGACGGCCCCCGCCGCGGTGCCGACCAACGCCGACAGCACCGACACTTCGATCGAGTTGCGGAACGCCGTCAGGTGATCCGCCGACCAGAGGGTTGCGAGCGGTGCCAGCGAAAAACCGTGCCCGGTGGTCACCGCCTGGACGAACAGGCCGAGCGAAGGGACCACCAGGAACGCGAGGGCGAAGAGCAGGAACGGGCCAACGAAGATCACGTCCGCGGCCCGTTCCCGCCAAGCCATCAAGGTCAGACCTTGACCATCTTCGACCAGTTCGCAGCGATCACGTTCTTGGCCTTGTCCTGCTGCGCGGCGGTGGGGAAGGCGGCGGCGGCGTAGGGCGCGGCGGGCGGCAGGGTCTTGGCGAGAGCCGCCGGGATCGCGTTGCGCTTGGCCAGGTCGGCGAAACGCGCGGGATGGGCGAAGCCCTTGAGGAACAGAAGCTGGCCCTCATCGGAGTAGAGGAACTCCATCCAAAGCTTCGCCGAGGCGGGGTTCGGAGCGTATTTGCTGATCGCCTGGCAGTAAAAGGCGCCGAGCGGCTGCGCGCCTTCCGGCAGGATCGTGTCGATCTGCACCTTGCCCACCGATTTCTTCGCCTGGGCCAGGTTCAGATAGTCCCAATTCAGGACGATCGGCGTCGTGCCCGACTGTAGCGAGGCCGGCGTGGCGGACGCCGGGTTGAAATTCCCGGCCTTCGCCAGCTTGCCGAAGAACTCGATGCCGGGCTCGATGTTGTCGAGCGAACCGCCATTGCCGAGCGCCGCCGCATAGACCCCGGAGAACGCCGCCGCGGCGCCGGAGGGCGAGCCGTTTAGCGCCACCATGCCCTTGTATTCCGGCTTCAGCAGGTCGGCCCATGTCTTGGGCGGATTCTTGACCACCGAGCGGTTCACGCCGAGCGAGATGATGCCGAAATAATCGCCGTACCAGAGGCCGCTCGCCTCCTTCATGTTGGCGGGGATCGAGGCCCAGGTAGCGACCTTGTAGGGCTGCCACAGCCCTTCCTTGACGCCCGAGATGGCGAAGGTGGGGCCGACATCCACGGTGTCCGGGCCGCGTGTCTGCCCCTTCAGCGAGCGGATCGCCTGGAGCTCCTGCGCCGAGCTGTCGTCGGGTGCCGCGCTGTTGACCTTGATGCCGTATTTCTTCTCGAAGGTGCTGATGATCTCGCCGTAATTCGCCCAGTCCGGCGGCAGTGCGATGACATTGAGCCGGCCGTCCTTTTTCGCCGCGGCGATCTGGCCGGCGCTCTGGGCGCTGGCGACGGCGGGCAGCGCGAGGGCCGAGGCTCCGACGGCGAGGGCTGCGCGGCGGGTGAGCTGAGTCATGCGAGTCTCCTTGTTGGGGCGGCGCGGTTCTAGCGACTGAAGGGCGCCCTGTCTGTTACCGCCCGATGACACGCCACGCTGTCATAATTCGCCTGCCCGGCCAAGACGGGCCGCCGCGCCGGCGTGCGGATCAGCCGGCGGGGACCCCCGCTTCTGCCGCCAGCGCCTCGGCTTCGGCCAGCAGCGCTTCCTCGTCCTCCCCGCTGCGGACCTGCTCGCGCCCGACCTCGAGCAGCACCGGGACCGCCAGCGGCGAGACCCGCGACAGCGCCCGGTGGCGCACCCGTCGTCCGACCCGTGCGAGCATCCCCGCGATGCGCCCGATATCCGTCAACCCCGCCGCCGCATCGGCCCAGGTCGCGCGCAGCAGCACGTGATCCGGCTGGTGTTTGCGCAGGACGTCATACACGAGGTCGCTCGAGACGGTGACCTGGCGCCGGTTCTTCTCCGCCCCGGGGTGGTGGCGTTCGATCAGTCCCGCGATCACCGCGACGTTGCGGAAGGTGCGCCGCAGCATGGAGCTTTCCGCCATCCATGCCTCGAGATCGTCGCCCAGAAGGTCTTGCTCGAACAGCTTCGCGACCGCGACCGGCTGGCGCGCCGACCAGGTCGCCAGAACGTAGTCCGTCGCGACGAAGCCCAGCGGCTGGAATCCCGCCCGCTCCATCCGCCGGGTGATGATCATGCCGAGCGTCTGGTGCGCCTGGCGCCCATCGAAGCAATAGGCGACCATGTAGTGCCGCCCGCCGCGCGGGAATGTCTCGACCACCAGGTCGTCGGGACCCGGCAGCGATGAGTGCCGCTTCTGTGCCGCGAGCCATTCGCGCACCGGCTCGGGGAAGCGATGCCACGTCGTCGGGTCGTGCAGCATCGTGCGTACCCTGCCGGCGAGGTTGGTCGTCATCGGCATGCGCCCGCCTTCGTAGGTCGGCACGCGCGGCTCGCCGCTGCCACCGTCGGCCGCCTCCACCGTGGTCTCGCGGATGCGCAGGAACCGCAGCAGCCGGCCGGCAAACATGAACGTGTCGCCGGGCACCAGGGTGGTCGCGAAATATTCCTCGATTTCGCCGAGCGGCGCGCCGCGTCCATGAAGGCGCACCTTGAGCAACGGTGCCTCGACGATGGTGCCGATGTTCATCCGGTGCTGGCGGGCGATCCGCTCGGTGCGCACATGCATCCGGCCCTCGGCGTCGCGGAACAGCTTCCGGTAGCGTTCATAGGCGCGCAGCGCGTAGCCGCCATCGGCGACGAACCCCAGGACGGCCTCGAAATCCTCTCGGCTCAGCGTCGCGTAGGGGGCGGCGCGGGTGACCTCGGCATAGAGTTCCTCGGGCAGGAAGGGCGTCGCGCTGGCGCAGCCCAGAATGTGCTGCGCCAGCACGTCGAGCCCGCCCGGCCGCGGCGGATCGCCGTCGAGCTCGCCTGCCGCCACCCCGGCGATCGCCGCCTCGCATTCCAGCACCTCGAACCGGTTCGCCGGCACGAGCACCGCGCGGCTCGGCTCGTCCATCCTGTGGTTGGAGCGACCCACGCGCTGCAGCAGCCGCGAGACGCCCTTCGGCGCTCCGACCTGCAGCACCTGATCGACATCGCCCCAGTCGATGCCGAGGTCGAGCGATGAGGTGGCGACGACGGCACGCAGCTTGCCGGCGGCCATGGCGGCCTCGACGCGTTCGCGTGCCTCGCGCTCCAGGCTGCCGTGGTGGATCGCGATCGGCAGGGTCGCCTCGTTGATCCGCCACAGGGCATGGAACAGCAGCTCCGCCTGCGCACGTGTGTTGACGAAGACGATGCTGAGCCTCGCCGCCCTGATCCGCTCCATGATCACCGGGGCGGCCGCCAGTCCCATATGCCCCGACCATGGCAGCCTGCCTGCCGGCAGCATCATCGTCACGACCGGCGGCGAACCCGCCGGTGCCTCGACGATCCGCGCCGCCGACCCGACATAGCGCGCGATCGGCGCCCGGTGCGCGACGGTCGCGGAGAGGCCGATCCGCCGCCCGCCGACGCGTGTGAGGGCCAGCGCCAGTTGGTCGCCGCGCTTGGTGCCGGCCAGTGCGTGCACCTCGTCGATGACCACCGTCTCGACGCTGGCGAGGGTCGCGATCCATTCCGGGAGCGAGACCAGCAGCGCCAGGCTCTCCGGTGTGGTCAGCAGACAATGCGGCGGGGCGTCACGCTGGCGGCGCCTGCGTTCCTGCGGGGTGTCCCCGGTGCGGGTCTCGACCGTGATCGGCAGCGCCATGTCCTCGATCGGGCGCATCAGGTTGCGGGCGATATCCGCCGCCAGCGCCTTCAGCGGCGAGACATAGATCGTGTGCAGCCTCGGCCTCGGGTCGGCGGCGAGCGCCACCAGGCTGGCGAGGAACCCAGCCAGCGTCTTGCCCGCCCCGGTCGGCGCCAGGAGCAGCACGTCCTCGGTGCTTTCCAGCACTGCGCGCTGGTGCGCGCGCAGCGTCCAGCCCCTGGCGGCGAACCAGCGCGAAAACGGTTCCGGCAGCTCCTGGCGCGGCGGCATGCCGGCACTCTGGCGTCACGGCCCGGCCGGCGCCAGATTCCCCCCATGGCTCATCGCGGTCCCGCGCATCCGTCGACCTGGCTCACCGTTCGCCCGGAGGGGCTGTACTGCGAACCCGGCGGCTTCTTCATCGACCCGCACCGCGCGGTCGAGCGGGCCGTCGTGACGCACGGCCACAGCGACCACGCCCGCCCGGGCCACGCCGCGGTGCTGGCCACGGCGGAGACGCTCGCGATCATGCGCGCGCGCAAGGCGGCGCCGGCCAGCGGGCGTGCCCTCCGCTATGGCGAGACGCTCGCCGTCGGCGGCGTGTCGGTCACCCTTCAGCCCGCTGGCCATGTTCTCGGCTCGGCGCAGATCGTCCTCGAGCATGGCGGTTCGCGCGCTGTCATTTCCGGCGATTACAAGCGCCGTGCGGACCCCACCTGCGCCGGCTTCGTGCCCGTGCCGTGCGACGTGTTCGTGACCGAGGCGACCTTTGCGCTGCCGGTTTTCCGCCACCCGCCGCCGGCGGCGGAGATCGCGCGCCTGCTGGGCTCCCTCGCCCTGTTTCCTGATCGCCGGCATGTCGTCGCCTGCTACGCGCTCGGCAAGGCACAGCATCTGATCGCCCTTTTGCGCCAGGGCGGCTGGGACGGTCCCATCTTCCTGCATCGTGCGCTGCAGCCGCTGTGCGAGCTTTACGGCGAGTTCGGCGTCGAGCTCGGGGCGCTGCGCACCATCGCCGATCTTGGCCTCGAAGGTCCGGGCGGCATCGTGCTGGCGCCTCCCGCCGCCCTCGACGAACGCTGGGTGCGCGAGCTTGGCGAGCCGGTCCTCTGTGCCGCCAGCGGTTGGCTGCGGCTGCGCAAGCGCGCCCTGCAGAGCGGCGCCGAGTTGCCGCTCATTATCTCCGACCATGCCGACTGGAACGAGCTCCTGGCGACGGCCCATGATGTGGGTGCGCCGGAAATCTGGGTCACCCATGGCCGCGAGGATGCGCTGATCCATGCCCTCGGGCAGCGCGGCATCCGCGGCCACGCCTTGCGGCTGCTCGGCCGGGGAGAGGAGGCATGATCCGCTTCGCGAGCCTGTTGGAGGGGCTGCTGTTCGCGCGCGGCCGCACGACGGTGCTGGCCCTGCTGCGGAATTATTTCGAGACGACGCCCGATCCCGATCGCGGCTTCGCGCTGGCGGCGCTGGCTGGCAGGCTCGATCTGCCTGTGGTCGGGGCCGGTCTGCTCCGCACGCTCGCCTCGGCCCGGACGGACCCCGAGCTGTTTGCGACCTCTTATCAATATGTCGGCGATCTCGGGGAGACACTGGCGCTGATGTGGCCGGCAGAGGGCAGCGGAGAAGCGCCCCGTCTGTCGGAAATCGTATCGGGCCTGCGCGATACGGCGAAGGCCGACCGGCCGTCTCGCATCGCAGCCTGGCTCGACGCGAGCCCGCCTGCGGCGCGCCTCGCTCTGCTGAAGCTCGTGACCGGCGGCCTGCGTCCCGGCGACATGGCCGGTCCTGCCAGGCGAGCCCTCGCGGACATGTCGCGCGGCCACGTTACCGAGACCCAGATCGAGGAGATCTGGCCCGCGCTCTCGCCACCCTACGAAGCCCTTTTTGCGTGGATCGAGCGCAGGGCCACGCGCCCGGACACCGGTGGGCACGCACACTTCCGCCCGCCCATGCTCGCCAACCCGCTGGAGGACGCTGAGCTTGCCGCCCTCGAGCTTGCGGATTACGTTGCGGAATGGAAATGGGATGGCCTGCGTGTCCAGCTCGTTGGTGGAGCGGATCCGCGCGTGCTGTCGGGAAACGGCGACGATATCTCGGCGAGCTTTCCCGATCTTGCAGGTGCGCTCAATCACGGCGCGGTTCTGGATGGGGAACTGCTGGTGACCCGCGACGGCGGCGTTGCCCCGTTCGCGGATTTGCAGCGGCGCCTCGGGCGCCGGGCGCCGGGCCGCGCTGTGCTCGAGCGCTTTCCCGCTCATGTCCGCCTCTTTGACATCCTCTGCGACGAAGGCGAGGATCTTCGCGAACTGCCCTTTGCGAGCCGCCGGGCTCGGCTCGAGGCCTGGTTTGCCAGGGTCCGGCCGGCTCGCGCGGACCTCTCGCCTCTGCTTGCGGTGTCCGGTCCCGATCAGCTGCGGCGATTGTGCGCCGGCACGCGCGCGGGTGGTGTCGAGGGGCTGATGCTCAAGCGGGCGGACTCGCCCTACCGCGCCGGCCGTCCGCCCGGTCTCTGGTGGGAATACAGGGGTGGCCCGTTCAACATCGACGCCGTCCTGATGTATGCCGAGCGCGGCCCCGGCGAGCGCGGTTCCTTCTACAGCAACGTCACGTTTGGTGTATGGGATGGCGAAGTCCTGGTGCCGGTCGGCAAGGCTGAACCGGCCGAAGGCGTGCCGATCGGCATCGATCTCGACGGTTGGGTGCGCCAGCATACCGCGGCACGCTTCGGGCCCGTGCGTGACGTCGTCAAGTCGCTCGTCCTGGACGTGGCGTTCGACGGTGTGCGGCGCTCGCCGCGCCACCGATCCGGGATCACCCTGCGCTGTCCTCGCATCGTGCGCCTTCGCCCCGACAAGCTCGCGGCAGAGGCCGGTCGGCTCGCCCACCTCACCAACTTTCTTGCGGGAGATGATCCATGATCGCCATTAACCAAACGAAACGAAAGCTGCTGGCTGGCGAACGCGCCATCGGCCTTGGTGTCTCGCTCCTGCGCGGCGCGGCGGTGCCGATGATCGCGAAGGCGGCTGGCCTCGACTGGCTGTTCATCGATCGTGAGCATGGCGCCCTGACCGAGGACGATGCTGCGCAGCTCTGCATTGCGGCACTGGCCTATGGTGTCACGCCGGTCGTGCGGGTCTGCTCGGGGTCCATCGACGAGGCCACCCGGGCGCTCGACACGGGTGCGCAGGGTGTTGTCGTCCCGCATGTGGACACGCCCGAGCAGGCGGGCGCTATCGCTGCGGCGCTGCGTTTTCCGCCCCGCGGTGGTCGTTCCTGGGGCGGCGGTGCCGCGGTGTGGGGATTGCGCCCGCCCGCCATGGCGCAAGCCATGGAGGAGGCGGACGAGCAGCTGCTGCTGGCCGTCATGATCGAAACGACGACCGCCCTGGCCCATGCGGATGCCATCGCGAGCGTACCCGGCGTCGATGTGCTGCTTGTTGGCTCTTCGGATCTCAGCATCAGCATGGGGATCGCCGGACAGTTCGGTCACCCGCTGATGCGCTCGGCCTACGATACGCTGGCGCAGGCCTGTGTCCGGCATGGCAAGGCGCTTGGTTTGGGCGGCATCTACGACGAGGCGCTGGCGTGCGACTACATTCGCGCCGGCTGCCGCTTCATCATCGCCGGCCACGACCAGGGCCTGATTCTCAACGCGGCGACATCCCGCGCCGCGTTGCTGCGCGGAGCGTAGCCGTCAGGCGGGATAGGATATCAACCAGGGCCGTGAACGCCACAGCATCAGGGTGGCGACGAAGGCGAGCAGGAGACTTGCTCCCGCGATCGCCCAGGGCACGCCCATGGTCGCGAACGCCAGGGGAGCCAGCATCAGGATCACCAACATGCCGAGATTGTTCATCACCATATAGGCCCGCACGGCGGCCGCCAGCTCGTGGCGGTCCAGCACGATCTGGCGCATCGTCGCGAACGTGATGTCCTGCATCGGCCCGCCGATCGATGAGCACGCCGCCAGCAGCGGAATGAGCCAGGCATGCATGGCGACAGGCAGCATGCCGGCGAACCCGATCAGCGCCATGAATCCACCGAGAACGATGTTGCCTCCGAAGATCATGGCGGCGGGGCGCGCTGAGAGGGGACGGGAGCCGATGAGCAACGTTGCGGCGAGATTTGCCGCGCCGTAGGCGGAAATCACGGTTGCGTAAGCGGAGAGCGGAGCCTTGTCATGGCGCAGAAGGAGGGGGATCGCAACGAAGTAGACCCCGTACCAGACACCGTTGATGAGTCCGGCCGTGAACAGCAGCTTCCGGAAAACCGGAATGCGAAGCATCGCCCGAAAGCCGTGCCCCAGCTCGGACTTGAGTGGCATCCGGGGTGGAGCCAGATGCGGCACCTTCCGATACCGCATCGTCCCAATCACCGCCGCCGAGCTGGCCAGAAAGCTCGCCGCGTCCAGGGTCAGGAAATGCACCAGGGGGATCCAGCTTGCCAACAGACCGATGAGACCCGGGCCGAGCAGGCGCGCGATTCGTTCGGTGGTGTCGAGAAGGGCGTTGACCGCAGGCAAGGCGGCGGTGCTCGACGCGAGAGAGGGCAGCGACGCCTGCAATGCCGGTCGGAAGAAAGCGTAGGCGGCACCGAGCACGGCGATGGCGGCAACCAGCATCGTGGCGCTGGGCTGGCCTGCCCGTTGCCACAGCACGACGACGACCACCAGCATCGCCGCACGCACGAGGTCCGCCGTGATCATCGCCCGACGGGGCGCGAGGCGATCCGCGAACGGTCCGGATAACAAAGCGACGGACAGCACCACCGTCCCCTGCAGGGCGCCAAGATAGCCGGCATTGCCCCCGAACAGACCAGTTCCCACCCAGCCCAGAACGACTGCGAACAACTGGTCGCCGATCGCCGACGTCGCAAGACCTGCCCACAGCAAGGCGATCGGCCGTTCTCGCAGCGCGCGGATCAGTGGCAGATTCATGGCGCGGAGGCCGTTATTCCGGAGGCGTCTTTCGCTGCCAGTCTTCGACCCGAATGCGAGGGATCTCGAAACGATCGGAGAGCCGGGCATACCAGCCGCCGCCATGCATGCGGCCGATGAGGTCCAGCTTCGGCGTATCGATGTAGTTGCGTTGCGCATCCAGGACACAATCGTCGCGGACATGCATGGCGAGCACGCGGCCAATGATCAGTGCACGATTGACGCCGAGCTCCATCGTCGTCATGCGCTCGCATTCGATCGCAACCGGACTCTCGGCGATGCGCGGAGGCGCCACCTTCGTGCTCGGCGTGACCGTGAGCCCGGCCTCGGCAAGCTCGTCGATGCCATGGTCAAACTCGATCGCCGTCTGCACCATTTGTCGTGCGTTGTCGTAGGAGACGAGGTTGACGACGAACTCACGGGTTGAGCGGATGTTGTTGCCTGTGTCTTTCGCATCTCCGGGCCTGCGTCCGCCGATGCCGATGATGACGATCGGCGGATCCTCCCCGAACGCGTTAAAGAAGGAGAAGGGAGCCGCGTTCAGCCGTCCCGCTTCATCCATCGAGACGACCCAGGCAATCGGCCGCGGCACGACGGTGGAAACGAGGAGCTTGTAGCGCTGCGCCGCGGGCAGCTCTTCGAAGTCGAACAGCATCATTGTCTCCGTTCTGGCGCGCCACATCTGGCCTCGCCGACGACGGCTGTCCAGGGTAGGCGCCGCTGCCTTCGCACCTTTTCCGGTCTCAGGACCCGCTCTGCCCGCACGGCTCGCAGTGCCGACGATGGTGGGGCGGTGAGAGGGCACCGGCCACGCTTCGGGAGGCGGCGGATCGGCCGTTGGCGCGTCTTGGCTTCGGTCGGCGCGTGAGCGGGACGCCTTTTATTCCGCCGCCTTCAGCAGTTGCGGCCCATGCGATCTGGGTTTCGCTTTCCGCCGCAGCTCGACGAGTTCCGCCTGCGTCTGTTCCGCGAGGCGATAGAGTTGTGCCGCTCCCGGCGCATATTGCCGGGGGCCGCCGTCCAGTTCCACGCCGTAAGCGGCGGCCGCGCGCAACGTGAAATGCGGATCGGTGAGGTGCGGTCGTCCCAGGGCGACGAGGTCCGCACGACCGGCGGCGAGGATCGTGTTGACCTGGTCCGCCGTCGTGATGCTGCCCACGCACATCGTCGCGATCCGGGTATCGTTGCGGATCGCGTCGGCAAAGGGGACCTGGAACATCCGCCCATAGATCGGGGCGGCATCGGGTGTCGTCTGTCCTGTGGAGACATCCACGAGATCGCATCCCGCCTCTGCGAAGGCGCGTGCCACCTCGACGGATTCCGCCTCGGTGATCCCGCCCTCCTGCCAGTCCGTGGCGGATATGCGGACCGCCATCGGCTTTTCCCGCGGCCACACGGCGCGTAGAGCTGTAAAGATCTCGAGCGGAAAGCGGAGCCGATTGCCGAGCGAGCCACCGTAGTCGTCGGTGCGGCGATTGGTGAGCGGAGAGATGAAGCTCGCGAGCAGATAACCGTGCGCTGCGTGCAGTTCCAGCATGTCGAAGCCACAACGAATGCCCCGCCTCGCCGCAGCGACGAATTGTTCCCGCACCCGCTCCATGTCTTTGCGTGTCATGGCGTGCGGTACCTGGCTTTCGGGGTAATAGGGAAGGGGCGATGGCGCCATGACCGGCCAGGCTCCTTCCGCCAGCGGCCGGTCCATTCCCTCCCACATCAGCCTCGTCGCGCCCTTGCGACCCGCGTGGCCAAGCTGCAGAGCCATCTTGGTGTTGCCGTTTGCATGGACAAACCCAACGATGCGTGTCCACGCCGCTGCCTGTGCGTCATTCCACAGGCCGGTGCAGCCAGGGGTGATCCGCGCGTCCGGCGCGACGCAGGTCATCTCGGTGAACATCAGGCCGGCTCCGCCGAGGGCCCGCGCCCCGTAATGCACCAGGTGCCAGTCGCCCGGCACGCCATCGACCGCGGAATACATGCACATCGGCGAGACGACGACGCGGTTGGCGACCACCATATCCCGCAGTGCCATCGGCTGGAACATCGGCGCGACCGGTTTGGCATCGCGGAAGCCCTTCGCCGCAGTCTCCTGCGCGATCAGTTGATCGATCGCGTCCGCGAACGGGGCAGCGCGCAGCCGCAGGTTGTCATAGGTGATCGACTTCGAACGGGTCATCAGACCGAACGCGAAGCGCAGGGGCTCCATGTTCCAGAAGCGCCGGACCTGCTCGAACCAGACCAGCGACACCTCTGCGGCGTGTTGTATCCGCTCCACGTCGTCGCGCCGATCGCGCTCGAAAGCCTGGAGGCCTTTTGTGATATCGCCATGCGCGCGCAGCGAATCGGCCAGCGCGATCGCGTCCTCCATGGCAAGCTTGGTGCCGGACCCGATCGAGAAATGTGCCGTGGACTTGGCGTCGCCGAGGAGCACAACATTGTCGGTGCAGCCGTCGATATCGCGGATCATCGTGCTGCGGGCGTTGCGGATCGTCGGGAACTGTCGCCACATCGAGCGGTTGGTCAACAAAGGATGTCCGTCGAGATCCTCCGCGAAGACCTGTTCGAGGTAACGCGCCGACTGCGCTTCGTCCATGGCACCCAGGCCGGCGCGCTCGAACGTCTCGGGATCGGTCTCGAGCACCCAGGTGGAGGCACCGGGCTCGTATTGATAGGCGTGCGCGATGAAGATGCCGTGCCTGTTTTCGCGAAAGCAGAAAGTGAAGGCATCGAGCGGCTTGGTGGAGCCCATCCAGGCGAACCGGTTCGGACGCAAATCCACCTTGGTGCCAAAATGCGTGGGATTCCCCTGCCGCACCAGGGAGTTGATGCCGTCGGAGCCGATGATCAGGTCGGCGCCCCGCACCTGCTCGAGCGACCGCACGTCATCGGCGAAGCTGAGTTCGACGCCGAGATCCCGCGCCCGTTCCTGCAGGAGCAGCAGCAGTGTCCGGCGCGAGCAGCCGCAAAATCCGTTGCCTCCGACGCGATAGCGATTGCCTTTGAAGTTTATTTCGATATCGTCCCAATAGGCGAAATGGTCCGTGATCGCCTTGGCGCTCGTCGCATCCTGGCGCTCGAAAATCTCAAGTGTCGCGTCGGAGAAGACGACCCCGAAGCCGAACGTGTCGTCAGGCCGGTTGCGCTCGTGCACCCGGATCTCGACATCCGGGCGTTCCTTCTTCATCAGGATGGCGAAGTAGAGCCCGGCCGGGCCGCCGCCGATGACCTCGATGCGCATTGCCATCTCTCCGTTGCAGCGAAAGTATTTTATACTTGAAAGAATGGATCGGCAATGATGGGATGCGACCTCGGCGCCAAGGTGGCGCAAAGGAGGGGCGGTGACGCTCGGCGGACGACATGCGCTGGTCACGGGCGGCGGTCAGGGGATCGGTGCCGCGGTTGCACGCGCACTGACCACGGCGGGCGCGCGCGTGACGGTGCTCGGCCGCCATGCCGAGACGCTCGAGGCCGTCGTCGCGGCGGGGACGGCGGCCGCCTATGTCGTCGCCGACGTCACCGACGCAACGGCGCTGCCATCGGCCATGGCCGAGCTGGCGCCGGTGGACATCCTGGTCAACAACGCCGGGGCCGCAGAGAGCGCGCCCTTTGTGCGAACCACGAGCGAGCTCTGGGCGCGGATGCTTGCTGTGAACCTGACGGGCGTTTTTGTGGCGACCCAAGCCGTGTTGCCGGGCATGCTGGCCCGCCGCTGGGGACGTGTCGTCACCATTGCCTCGACGGCCGGACTGACCGGCTATCCCTATGTCAGCGCCTATGCGGCCGCCAAGCATGGCGCCATCGGGCTCACACGCGCGCTGGCACGCGAGATTGCCGCGAGCGGGGTGACGGTGAACGCCGTTTGCCCAGGCTATACGCAGACGGCACTGATCGAGACGAGCATCGCCCGTATCGCTGCGCGCGGCGCGCGCAGTACCGAGTCCATCCGCGCGGAGTTCACCCGCGCGAGCCCCCAGGGTCGCCTGGTCCAGCCAGAGGAGGTCGCCGCCGCCGTGCTTTATTTCTGTGGTCCAGGCTCGGACGCTGTCACCGGCGTTTCGTTGCCCGTCGCGGGCGGAGAGGTTCAGTGACCGAAGCGCCCGTTCTGCTCGACGCGGAAACCCGCGCGCACGAGCACCCCGCCGACCACCGCACCGAACTGCGCCTCTGGCTGCGACTGCTGACATGCACGAACCTCATCGAAAGCGAGATCCGCAGTCGCCTGCGTCGTCATTTTGGCGTCACCCTGCCGCGCTTCGACCTCATGGCGCAGTTGGAAAAGGCGCCGGCGGGGATGACCCTGGGGGAGCTTTCCCGCCGCATGATGGTTTCCAACGGTAATGTCACGGGGCTGGTGGAGCGTCTCCTCGAGACGGGCCATCTCGAGCGGCATCCCCATCCGGCGGATCGGCGTGCCGTGGTCGTGGCCCTCACGCCGATCGGGCGGCAGATGTTCGCCACCATGGCCCTGGCGCATGCGGAATGGATTGCCGAACTGTGCGCCGGGCTCGCGCCGGCGGATGTCTCGCAGCTCATGCGCCTGCTCGGGGGCCTGAAATCTCATGTCAAGGAAGTCGCGCATGGCTGATGGCGCGCTCAGCATCCTGCAGCCGCAGCATTGGCCGCGGCCGGCGGGCTACGCCAATGGTGTCGCGGGGACGGGCCGACTGGTCGTTCTTGCGGGGCAGGTCGGGTGGGACGAGAGCGGCCATTTTGCCACCGGTCTGGTTGCGCAGATCGAGCAGGCGCTGTGCAACATCCTGACGGTCCTGGCCGAGGCGGGTGGCAATCCCAGCCATCTCGCCCGGCTGACGTGGTTCGTGACCGACATCGAGGCCTATCGCGGCGCAGGCAAGGAGCTCGGTGACGCCTGGCGACGCGTCATGGGCAGGCATTTCCCTGCCATGTCGGTGATCGGCGTCGCGGCGCTGGTGGAGAAGCGGGCGCTGGTCGAGATCGAGGCGATCGCGATCATCCCCTGATGCGGTGGCCTGCTTAGACCGTGATGCGGCTCCCGCCGGCAAGGCGTAGAGCGGCGCGCCGCCTCCGTGGCGCGCCGCTCGCGCTCGACAGGTTCAGCCGGCCACCAGCGCCAGCACGCGCAGCGGACTGCCTGAGCCGCCGATGATTTTGAGAGGCGGTGCGATGATCAGCGCCCCCGTGGGCGGCAGCTGGTCGAGGTTGGTCAGGCACTGCAGCCCATAGCGCCCCGCACCGTGCATGAAGAAATGCGCCGGGAAGGGCGGGGTGAAATGCGGTGCCTGGCCCGCATCTGTGCCGATCGTCTCGGTTCCAAACCCGAGAACGTCGCGCTCCTTGACAAGAAACTCGACTGCCTGCGGGTCCGGGCCGGGTGTGTGCGCACCATCGGCCTTCACGTTGGCGTAGCCGCTGCCTTTCTTCTTGGACCAGTCGGTGCGCAGCAAGACCCAGGTCTTGGCGGGGATCCGACCGTGCCGTTGCTCCCATTCCCGGATGAACGCCGTGGTCAGCGTGAAGTCGGCATTCGCCGCCGATTCCTTGCTGCAATCGAGAACGACCGCCGGAGCGATAAAATTCTTTGCATCGATCGTATCGGTCGTGTTGTTGGGCAGATCCTTGCCCGAGACCCAGTGAACCGGGGCGTCGAAATGCGTTCCGGTGTGCTCACCGCAGGAAAAATTATTCCAGTACCAGGCGGGGCCCCGCGTGTCGTAGCGCGACACTTCCTGCAGCCGGAATGGCGCGCATTGACCAAACTCCGGCGGCAACTGAATCGTGGGAAAATCAGGTGAGAGGGTCTGTGTCAGATCGATCACCCTGATGTTTCCTTGGGCGATCGCCGTTGCGAATTCGGCCAGCATCATGAGGTTCCTTGTTCAGAGCGGATGTGGGGTGGCAGGGGTCGTCGTCAGGTGAGCCTCGCGCCGGTGCGGGAAGACCGGGCAGCGAGAACCATGGACAAGGTCGCGGTTGGCGCCAAGCCTTCAGCATGCGCCAACCCTACCGGCACGGCCGCGAACCTCGCAGGCCGTCGCGGCGGAGCCCGCCCGTCACGTCCGTCGGGTCGGTGCCGTCGCCGTCGCCGGATGAGGCGGCGGTCAAGGGCCATCCTCCAGGGTGGCAACCGTGGCGAGGGCACCGTCGAGGGCCTTGCCCGCTTCATCCGCCAGGGCCGCGTCGCGCAGCCGACGGAGCCAGTCGGCCGCATCCTTCCGGCCCGCGAGCTGCGGCAGAGCACCGGTCACGCGCGCGAACTTGCCCTCACCACGTTGGCGGGTGTCGCTGTAGCCCTTGACCAGACGCCGGCAGCGCAACAACTCCAGAGCCAGCGCAGGGTCGCGCGGTGCCTCGCTCGCGACGAGATCGAGCCAGTTGCGCAGAAAATCGGCCTCGCGTTCATGCCTCAGCAATTGCCGGCGCCAGCGGCGCAGCCCGGCCACGGCATAGAGCTGGAGGAACCCGGTCAGCCGGCTCGAGCGTACCCGGCGCGGTTTTTCGAAGAGCGCCGTCAGCAGCCGGGCCATCGCCGGCGACGCTTCGATCCGCTTGCCCAGGCGCGCCGGCAGTGTGGCGCAGATCTCCGCCAGTCGTGGATGGAGGAACTCGGTGGTATCGAGAAGCTGGCGCTCCTGCGCCTCGGCCTCGCGGGCGACGCGCGCAAACCGGCCCTGGCGCGTCTTGAGGTCCGCCACACGGATGAGGTCGTCATAAGCCATGGCCAGGGCGATCTGGCGAGCCGCTTCGCTGGCGAGGGAGGGTTGCAACGCCACCAGCGCCGCGACGTGGTCAAGGTACTCTCCCGCATAGTCCAAATCCTGGTAGTCGATCAGACGGGCCACGCCGAGCCGCAGCATCGGCCTGGCCTCCACGGGAAATTCGTCATCAACACGACGAAGTAACGATTCCAGTCGGGCCCGTTGTGTAGGCGTGCCCCCGAGGATCGTCCCGGTCTCGGTCTTGACGGCTTCGGATGAGGTGGCAGGCGTCGCGAATCCGGCGGTGAAGGCGGCAAGACTGGCCGCCCCTCCCACGCCTCCTTCACGGATCGTGGCCTCGAAGGCCTCGCGGCTGAAAGGCAAAGCCCCGGAGGCTGCCAGAGCGCCGAACAGGGACGCTGAGATCATACTGCCGCTGGCCGCCGCCAGGGCCTGCATATCGCGGGCGATCACCTGCCGGGCGGCGAAGTGCATCGCCTCCAGCACGGGACGTCCGTCGATGATGCCATCTGCAGGATGCGCCTTCTCCGGAATGGTGAGAGAGCGGTGCGTGGATGCGATCATCATGGTGCGATCCGGTGTCACGAGGCCGCGCTGGATCGCGCGCCCGGCCTCCATCAGCTCGGCGGCGATCACGACATCGACATCGCCCGGAACCGGCATCAGCGACAGCACGGGAGCGGCGTTCCCGCGTCGTCGGATCAGCTCGACATAGTAAATCGTGGCCCCTGTACGCTGCGCCACGCCGGGGACGGAGGTTGCCTGGGCGACCCAGCCCTCGCGTTCCGCCATGGCAACGATCCAGTCCGCGAGCACGCCGCCGCCCTGGCCGCCCATCGCCAGGATGGCCAGGGTGATCGGCCGGTCCGCAGAGAGGTTCACGTCCAGCATTGCGGATTGTCCCGTCTCACGTCGTCAGCACCATGTGCCGCCGTTCGCGCCGCATCTGCAGCCAGCGGATGATCCGCGCCTGTGTGCCTGCCCACCACACCTCGAAGCGGGAGGGATTGTGGACAAGGTCGGCGCGGTAGAACGAGGGGCACAACACCGCCGCCTCCGCGACCTCGCCGCAATTGCCGCACCCGACGCAGCTTTGGTCGATCGTGGCGACCGGATCCTCCCGCAGCGGATCGGCGGAGCGCTTGACCGAAAGGGACGGGCAGCCAGACAGGCGGATGCAGGCGTGGTCGCCGGTGCATACATCCTCATCCACGCCGAAGCGCGGCCGGACCCGGCGCTCGCCGCGCTTCACGGCGGCGGCGAATGCGGGTCTTTCCCGGCGCTGCCGATTGAGCATGCATTCCGAGGATGCGACGATGAACTTGGTGCCTTGTGCCGTTGTGGTCAGGGCTTCGCGCAGCGTGTCGCGCATCGTCGCGACGTCGTAGGTTCGTTGGAGCGTGCGCACCCACTTGCCGCCCACGCCGCGGATCGCCGCCTCGATCGGATGGCGGGTGCTGCGGGTCTTGTTGTCCGCGCGCGAGGACAGGAGATCCTGCCCCCCGGTCGCCGCGGAATAGTAGTTGTCGACGACGACGACGACGCCGTCATGTTTGTTGAAGACGGCGTTGCCGATGCCGTTGAGAAGGCCATTGTGCCAGAAGCCGCCGTCGCCCATGACGGCGATGGGACGTTTCGCGGCCTTCACCTGCAGCGCGGCGGTGGAGGAGGGGCCCAGCCCATAGCCCATCGTCGTCGCCCCGATCTCGAACGGCGGGTTGATCGCGAACAGGTGGCAGCCGATATCGGCACCGATATGATGCTGGCCGAGTTCCTTCTGGACCAGCGTCATGGCCGAAAAGATGGGCCGTTCCGGGCAGCCGGTGCAGAAACTCGGCGGCCGTGCGGGCACGGTGCGGGCGAGGTTCTTGATCCGGTCATCGGCCAGCACGGCGGCGGGCGAGGGGGCCGTCCTGAGCGCCCGCCCAAGCGCCGGTGCGACCGTCTCGACGAAAGTGCGGATGGCTGGCGAAAGCACGCCTGCCGTGTACTCGCCGGCCATCGGCAGCAACGCCTTGCCGTACAGCGGTGTCGGCACGTCGGCCCGCCGCAGTTCCGTCGCCAGGGCCTGCTCGATGAACTCGGGTTGACCTTCCTCGACGACGAGGACGCCTTTCCTGCCGGCGCAGAAGGCGACCAGCGCCTCCGGCACGAGCGGATAGGTCACGTTGAGCACGTGCAACGGAACCCGCGTGTTGCCCCACACATCGGCCAGGCCCAGGCCCTGCAGCGCGCGCACGACGCCGTTGTAGAGCCCGCCCTGGAGCACGATCCCGATCTCATCGAGATCGCCCGGGAAGGTCTCGTTCAGGCCCCGTTCGACGATGAAGCGCCGCGCCGCGGGTAGTCGCTTCTCGATCTTCTCCTTTTCATGCATGAACGAAGCGGGCGGCAGGACGATCCTGCCGGTATCGCGGACGGGATTCTCCAGCGCCTCGGCCAGCGCCATGGCCGGCTTGCGGTTTGCTTTCGCAATGAAACTGCCATGGACATGGCAGGCGCGGATGCGCAACTCCAGCATCACCGGCGTGTTGGAGGCTTCCGAGAGCGCGAACCCTTCCTCGACGGCCTGCACGATGGAGGGCAGGTTCGGGCGGGGATCGAGGAGCCAGATCTGCGACTTCATGGCGAAGGCGTGGGTACGCTCCTGCATGATGGAGGAGCCCTCGCCGTAATCCTCGCCGATGACGATGAGCGCGCCGCCGGTGACGCCGCCGGACGCCAGGTTGGACAGCGCATCGCTCGCGACATTCGTGCCCGCGGTCGACTTCCACGTCACGGCGCCGCGGATCGGATACATCACCGATGCCGCGAGCATGGACGCCGCGGCCGCCTCGCTGGCGCTGGTCTCGAAATGCACGCCCAATCCGGCCAGGATGTCCTGCGCATCGGCGAGCACGTCCATCAGGTGCGAGATCGGTGCGCCCTGATAGCCGCCCACATAGCCCACGCCCGATTGCAGCAGCGCCTTGGTGACCGCGAGGATCCCTTCGCCGCGGAACTCCTCCCCATCGCCCAGCCGCAAATCCTGCACCTCGCGTGCGAAGCTTCGCTCAGCCATGCGCCACCTCCACCGGACCGCGGCGGATCGTCCGCCGCCTGCCTCCGCGCGTCAACGCGATCGCGACGACCGCCTCCCCGCCGGCCGCATTAGGGCTGCCTCGCGATCATCTTTCAAGTATAAAGGATCGGTCCCGCCGCCCGGTGCCGCCGGTGCGGCTCTCGCGGGCGGGTGGAAGGGCGCGACGAAGGGCGCACCGTGGGTCCGCCATGCGCGCCGCCTTTGTCACGCCCGACGCCGCCTCGCCTGCCGAGGCCGCGGGACGCATCGCCGGCGGGCGGTCGTTTCCGGCGGCGCGGCGAGGGCCGACCGATGCGAGGGCGCTGATGCGAGCGCGCGATGGTCCGCAAGCCGCTGACAAGTCGCGTTCGTTCGGCTAGTCCCCGCAGCATGCTTCGTAATCTGGCCCGGCGTGCGGCGGTGGCGCTGGCAACGCTGCTCGTCGTCTCGGCGCTCATCTTCGCGATGCTGCGGCTGTTGCCGGCGTATCCCGCGGCGACGTCGCTGCCGGCCAACGCCACCCGCCACGAGATCGCCGCCGTACGTCATGCGATGGGGCTGGACCATCCGTGGCCGGTCCAGTACGCGGCCTGGCTCGGCGGGCTCGTGCACGGCGACTTCGGCCAGTCTCTCCATCGGCACCGCCCGGTGGCCCGGCTGCTTCGCAACGCGTTGCCCGCGACGATCGAACTGACCGGAAGCGCCATGGTCATCGCCCTCGTCCTCGGCGTGGGTGGCGGCCTGCTGCTGTTTGCTCTGCGCGGTCGCCGTGCCGAGACCGCGCTGGACATGGTCGCCACCCTTGGCATGTCGCTGCCGGCATTCGTCTGGGGCCTCTTGTTCATTGTCGTCTTCGGCGTGACGCTGAACCTCCTGCCCTTTGCCGGCCGCCTGGCGCCCGACCTCCCGCAGCCGCCGGGCGCCGGCTTCCTGCTGCTCGACTCCCTGCGTGCGGGCCGCCTCGACATCTTCTGGAGCGCCTTGCGGCACCTGGTCATGCCAGCCTTCGCCCTTGGCATCGCCTTTGCGCCGCCGATTGCTCGTATGCTGCACACATCGCTGTTGCGCACATGGGAGCAGGACTACATCCGCCAGGCGCGTCTGCGGGGTCTTTCGGAGACGCGCCTGCTCTTCGCCCACGCGCTGCGCAACGCGGCCGCCCCCAGCCTCATCGTCGCGGTCCGGCATCTTGGCTTTCTGCTCGGCGGTTCGCTGGTGGTGGAGGTGATCTTCGGCGATCCGGGTATCGGCAGTCTCATGGTGGGTGCGCTGCGCCACGCCGATCTGCCGGTGATCGAGGCGGTCGGCCTCACCTATTGTGTCATGGTGCTGGTGATCAAAGCGCTCGCGGACGGGCTCGCCCTGCTTCTCGACCCCAGGTTGCGGCGTTCGTGAGCAGGTTCCTCCATCCGGGTCTCGTGATTGGCTCGCTCCTGGTCCTGGCGGTGCTGGGCGCGGCGATCTTCGCGCCGCTGATCGCCCCGTTCGATCCCGCGCAGCAAGACCTTCTGGCGCCCCTGGCGCCCGCGGCCTGGCAGCATGGCGGTAGCCTCGCCCACCTGTTCGGCACCGACACTCTCGGGCGGGACGTGCTTTCCCGCGTCATCTACGCTTCCCGTGCGGCGGTGCTGGTCGCGGTGCTGGCCGCGGCAGGCGCGGGCCTGATCGGCTCGCTGCTTGCGCTTGCGGCCGGCTATCTCGGCGGCTGGGTCGACCGGCTGGTCCGATGCGCCGTCGACGTGTGGCTCGCTTTCCCGCCGGTCGTTCTCTCGCTGCTTCTGATCGCAGGGCTCGGCGCCGGCGTCGTCAAGGTCGTTCTCGCGATCGCCCTCGTCGACTGGGTACGCTTCTGCGATGAACTGCTGGGCGGTGTGTCGGCCGCCGCGCAGAGCGAGCGGACCGCAGCCGCGCGGCTGCTCGGGTTTTCGCATCTGCGGACGGTGATGCTCGACGTGCTTCCCGCCGTCCTGCCGCTGATGGCTTCCCTTTTCGTGTTCGAAATGGGCGCCGCCGTTGCCGTTGCCGCGGTTCTCTCGTTTCTCGGCTTCGGCCTGGGAGCCCACCAGATCACCTGGGGCCAGATGATTGCCGTTGGCCGCCTGGCCGTTTTCGAAGCGCCATGGAATCTTCTCGCTCCGGTCGTGGCGATCATCGCCACCGTCGCCGGATGCAACATGGCCGGCGGCGGCCTGCGCCGTGCGCTCGATGTCGGCCGGCGGCGCGCATGAGCCTGCTCATGATCAGGGACCTGACGGTCACCGCTCCGACCGGGCAGCGGGGTGATGCCGACCGTGTTCGGGTGCTGCGCGGGATCTCTCTCTCGCTCGACAGGGGCATGGTGCTTGGGGTCGTCGGCGAGTCGGGGGCCGGCAAGTCCCTGCTCGGGCGCGTCATCGCCGGGCAGCTGCCGCCAGGCTTCGCGATGGCCGCGGGTCGCGTCGATTTCTCCCGACGCAACATCCTCGCCCTCACGCCCGGCGCCCGTCGCGCCATGCTCGGCCGCGAGATTGCGTTCATCCCGCAGGATCCACGGGCAGCGCTCAACCCGGTACGCACCATCTTCTCGCAGTTGCGTGAGCACTTCGCCCATCTCGGGCTTCCGCGCCACCAGCACCGTGCCCGCGCCATCGAGGTGCTGGCTGACGTTCAGCTGCCGGATCCCGCAGACCTGCTCGGCCGTTTTCCGCACCAGCTCTCCGCCGGCATGTGCCAGCGCGTTCTCATCGCCATGGCCTTCGCGTCGCGTCCGCTGCTTCTTGTCGCCGACGAGCCCGCCGCGGCGCTGGATGCCGCGGCCCAACGGCAGACACTCGAGCTGATAGCGGCGCAGCGGCGCCGCGCTGGCACGGCGGTGCTGTTCATCACCCACGATCTGCGTCGCGTCGCCGGCTTCTGCGACCGCCTTGCCGTTCTTTATGCAGGCGCGGTGGTCGAGGAGGGTGCCGCCGCCGCCGTGATGTCGCGCCCGCTCCACCCCTACACGCGAGCCTTGGAACTCGCGACCCCGTCACTGGCGACGCGCCGTGGGCTGGTGGTGCTGCCGGGTCATCAGCCCGGACTCGCGGCGCTTGGCAGGGCGAGCGGTTGCCGGTTCGCGCCGCGATGCCCCGTCCGCAGTGCCGGCTGCGCCGAACGAGAGATTCCCCTGATCGGCGATGATCGCCGGGTTGCGTGCCAGTATCCCGAGCGCACCAGCCGCATCGCGCCCGCGCCGCCACCGCCGCCCTATCGGGTCGGCTCCGGTGAGGTGCTGCTCCAGGTCGATGGCCTCGGGCGGCGTTTGCGCGCCGGCGGTGTGCTGCGTGGTCGCGTGACAGCCGTGCTTGAGGACGTCTCCTTCAAGCTGCGCGAGGGCGAGTTCCTCGGCATCGTCGGCGAGAGCGGCAGCGGCAAATCGACCCTCGCGCGCCTGATCGTCGGCCTCGACCGCCCGACCACCGGCCGCATCGCCCTGGCCGGCGCGGATGTGACCAAGGGGGATGGCGCGGCACGCCGGATCCGGCTCGCCAACTTGCAGATGGTGTTTCCCGATCCGGACTCGGCGCTCAACCCGCGTCGGCGCATCGGTTCCATCGTCGCCCAGGCCTTGGAAGCCGCCCGCCGGCCGGCTGTTGAGCGCGAAGCCGTTGCGGCCGATCTGATGCGCGCCATGGGGTTGGATCCGGCGCTTGTCGCGCGCCTGCCGGGACAGCTTTCGCGCGGTCAGCGCCAGCGTGTCAGCATCGCCCGTGCCCTCGCCGCCCGTCCCCGCCTGCTCGTCGCCGACGACGTCGTCAGCGGCCTAGACGTCTCGACGCAGGCCCAGCTTCTCGCCCTGCTCGCGCGCCTGCGCGCCAGCGGGATCGCCCTCGTCTTCATTTCGCACGACCTCGCCGTCGTGCGCCATCTCTGCGATCGCGTCATCGTCATGCAGCAGGGCCGCATTGTCGAGGCAGGCGAGACGGAGCGCGTCTTCACCGACCCGCAGGCGGAGCACACGCGCGCGCTGCTCGCCGCCGCCCCGCCCGACATCGGCCCGCCGGCCACTACGCTGCTCGCCATCCCGCCTCCTGCAGGATAGGCAGCACGCCGGCGACGAAGGACGGCAGCTCGCTCTCGTAGTTGACGAAGCTGATCGTCGTGCCGGCGAACCCCGCCTGTGCGAGGCGGATGATCTCTTCGGCGATGTGCCGGGCGGTGCCGACGAGCGGGTAGGTACCAGCGCCGCCGGCAAAGCGCTTGCGATGCAGCCGGTAGGCCTCGGCCTCATGCGAGCCGGAGAATTTTGCCTTGGCCCCCATGTAGTGGGCGACGCTCGCCGTGTCCTCCATCGCCACGGCGTAGTGTTCGTAATAGGCCTCGGCTTCGGCCTGCGTCTCCCGGCAAACCACATGGCAGGTGGCGAGCACGCCAACGTCCCGCCCGGTCCGCGCCGCGCGCGCCTTGATGTCGGCGATCTGCTCGCGCCCCTTGGGGATGTCGACGAAACTGGTCAGCAGGGCGTCGGCGGCCGTTGCCGCGAAATCTCGGCCCGGCGGCGAGAACGCGGCATTGACCGTCAGCGGCCGTGGCCGCTGCACCGGGCGCGGCTTTCCTGCGACGTTGCGCAGCTGGTAGAATTGGCCCGAAAAATCGAACGCATCCTCGCCGGCATGGATGCGCGAGACGATCTCGAACCACTCGCGCCCCTGCGCGTAGCGGTCCTCGATCAGGGGCAGGCCGAACATGCCGAATTCCTCGGGGTTCCAGCCGCAGACGATGTTGAGCCCGGCGCGGCCGTGCGACTGGTGGTCGATCGTCGCCAGGGCCTTCGCCGCGAAGACCGGGTGCACCATCGGCACATGCACGGTGGAGAACAGCGTGATCCG
>JAGWQN010000066.1 GCA_028869995.1 Rhodospirillales bacterium | reverse complement strand
CGAGCGCCGGATGGGCGGCGCCGTAACGCCCGATCAGATCCCGCCACGCCGACTCGGCGGCGGCGCCCCGGCTGCGATGGTCCCAGGCGCCGCGCAGGTCATCGGGGATCACGAAAGGCTCGTACGGCCAGCCAATGGCCCGGCGCGTGGCCGCCACTTCGTCCGCGCCGAGGGCTTCCCCGTGCGCCTCCTGCGTCCCCTGCTTGTGCGGCGCGCCCCAGCCGATGGTGGTTCGGCAGCAGATGATCGAGGGGCGTGCTGTCTCGGCACGCGCGGCGCGGATTGCGGTGGCTACCGCCTCCGCATCGTGACCGTCGACGTGCGGCACGACATGCCAGCCATAAGCCTCGAAGCGACGGGGCGTATCGTCGGTGAACCAGCCTGCCACCTTGCCGTCGATCGAGATTCCGTTGTCGTCGTAGAACGCGATGAGCTTGCCGAGGCCGAGCGTTCCCGCGAGCGAGCAGGCCTCGTGCGAGATACCCTCCATCAGACAGCCGTCGCCGCAGAAAACATAGGTGTGGTGGTCGACGACGGCGAACCCCGGACGATTGAATTGTGCCGCCAGCATGCGCTCCGCGAGCGCGAGCCCGACCGCGTTGGCGAGGCCCTGCCCGAGCGGCCCGGTGGTGGTCTCGATCGCCGGATGCTCGCCGAACTCGGGGTGGCCGGCGGCGACCGCTCCGAACTGGCGGAAGCGCTTGAGCGCGTCGATCTCCATGCCGGCATGGCCGGTGAGATGCAGCAGCGCATAGAGCAGCATGGAGCCGTGGCCAGCCGACAGCACGAAACGGTCGCGGTCCGGCCAGGAGGGATCGGCGGCATCGAATTTGAGAAAGCGCGACCACAGCACGCTCGCCGCGTCGGCCATGCCCATCGGCATGCCCGGATGACCGGACTTCGCCGCCTCCACGGCATCGATCGCGAGCGCGCGGATGGCGTCGGCAAGCCGTCGCTCCTGGCTCGCCGGACGGGCGAGTATCGCGGCCTGGGCGGCCTGGACCGTGGCGGGCGTCGGGCTTTCGGCGAGGCTGGCCATCGTGCGTCCCTCTGAAGCGTGCTCGGCGTGGATCTGGATCAGTGTTGTCGTCGCAGGCGGGGTGGGGGAAGCCGGGGTTGGTAGAGGGGCGGAGCCCGGGGGGCAAGACCATGACCGGGTGGCAGGATTGCGGCCGCCCCCCGCGGGATGGCTTCCGGCACCGGCGCGGCGATGCCATAAGCGCGGCGATGCGAATCCTCTATCACCTGCCGCTTTCGCCCTATTGCCGCAAAGTCCGCCTGGTGCTCGCCGAAAAGCGATTGCCTTTCGAGCTGCGCCAGGAACGCGTCTGGGAGCAACGCGAGGAATACCTGGCGCTCAATCCCGCCGGCACCGTGCCGACACTGGTCGAGGATAACGGGCTGGCGATCCCCGGCTCCGGCGTGATCCTCGAATACCTGGAAGAGGCCTACCCCGACACGCCCCTGCTCGGCAGCACGCTCGGCGAACGCGTCGAGGTGCGCCGGCTGGTTGCCTGGTTCGACGAGACGTTCGACCGCGCGGTGACCCGCAACCTCAACGGCGAGAAATACTACAAGCGCGTCTCCGGCATCGGCCAGCCCGACGCGGCGGCGATGCGCGCGGGCTATGCCAACCTGCGTGCGCACATGGAGCATCTCGGCTGGCTCGCGGAACAGCGGCGCTGGCTCGCCGGACCTGCCATCTCGCTCGCCGATTTCGCCGCCGCCGCGCATCTGTCGGTGCTGGATTTCATGGGCGAGATCGACTGGGCGAAATACCCCTCGGCGCGCGAATGGTATGCGCGCATCAAGTCGCGCCCCTCCTTCCGGCCGTTGCTGGCCGAGCGCGTGCCGGGCTTCACATCGCCCGCGCATTACGCGGACCTCGACTTCTGAGGCTCCTGGTCTTCGGCGCCGGCTACACCGGACGCGCGATCCATGCCGCGGCGCGCGCGGCGGGCCACGACGCGGTGCTGGTCAGCCGCACGCCGGAGCCGGGCATGGCCGCCTTCACCGCGGTCGACGCGGCGGCCGCCGAAGCGGTCGTGGCAACCGCTCCGCCCGATGGCGGCACCGACCCGGTGCTCGCGGTTCATGGTCCGGCGCTCGCGCGCGGCGGTCTGCGCCACGCCATCTACCTCTCGACGACCGGCGTGTACGGCGACCGCGGCGGCGCCTGGGTGGACGAAGCAAGCGACCCGCGGCCGATGCAGCCGCGCTCCGTGCTGCGCCTCGCGGTGGAGCGCGCCTGGGCGGCGCTGGCTCCCGAGACCGCGGTGGACCTCTGCCGCACCAGCGGCATCTATGGCCCTGGGCGCTCGGCACTCGACGAATTGCGCGCCGGCCGCGGGCGTCGCATCGACAAGCCGGGCCATGTCTTCAGCCGCACCCATCGCGACGACATCGCGCGGGCGGTCGTCGCGGCCCTCGCACGGCCCCCGGGCGGGGTCCGCGTGCTGCACCTCGCCGACGACGAGCCCGCCGAGCCGCGCGCGGTGACCGAGGCGGCGGCCCGGCTGCTCGGCATCGCACCACCGCCGCTGGTGACCTTCGCGGAGGCAGCCCGCGCGATGTCGCCGCTGGCGCTGAGCTTCTGGAGCGAGCGCCGCCGCGTCTCGGCCGCCGCGACCAAGGCGGCACTGAGGATCGAGTGGCGCTACCCGACCTACCGCGAGGGCCTGGCGGCGATCGCCGGGCACCGGGTCGGTAGGTCGGGCGAGCCGGGGCGCGCGGATCAGGCCGGCCGGACGTTCCAGGGATAGGGCGACATTCCCTGCAGCACGCCGGTGATGGAACGGCGGAACGCGGTCTTGCCGTACCACTGTCCCACCATCACGCAGGCGACATCCCGCATCGCCACATGGCCGAGCGCCTGCGCCGCCTTCTTGCGCGAGGCGGGATCCGGCGCGGCGAGCCACTGCGCCACCAGCTTGCGCGCCTCGGCATTGTCCCACCAGCCGAACCACCCGCCGTGGGTCCCGCGCCCGTTGATGAGCGGATGCGTCGCCGGGGACGAGAGCAGGTAGGCGGAGCTGAACGTATGGAACACGCTCCACCCGCCCTTGTCGACCGGCGCCTGGCTGGTACGCCGCTGGACCACCGAGCCCCAATCCGTCTCCTGCAGGTCGATGTTCATGCCGATCTTCTTCAGCGTGTCGGCGGTCACCAGGCCGAGCGGGTTGATCTGCGGAAAATCGGTGGGGTTGATGATGACGACCTTTTCGCCGTTGTAGCCGGAGGCCTTCAGCATCTTCGCGGCCTCGGCGAAGTCGCCGCGCATCATGTCCTTGTCCGCGTCGGAATAATACGGCGTGCCGTAGGGGTAGACATCCGGCGTCACGCGCCACAGCGACGGGTCACTCCCGAAGGTCGTGCGCATGTATTCCTGCTGGCGCACGGCCATCTCGACGGCGCGGCGAACCTTCACGTTGTCGAATGGCTTCTGCACCTGGTTCATGATCAGCTCGGACATGCGGCCCCAGGGCTGGTCACGCTGCAGCATGATGTTCTTGTCGCGCGCGAGCTGCGGCAGCAGGTCGGCCAGGGGCTGCTCCCACCAGTCGATCTCCCCGCTCTGCAACGCCGCGCCGGCGGTCGCCGCATCCGGCAGAACATGCCACTCGATGCGTTGGAAATGCGCCACCTTGCCGCCCGTGGCCCAGACCGGCGGCTCCGCGCGCGGCTTGTAGCCTTCGAATTTCTCGTAGACGACGCGGCTGCCGGAAACATACTCCTTGGCAATGAACTTGTAGGGCCCCGAACCGATCATCTCGGTGACCGCCTTGTCCGGAGGCGTCGCCGCGAGCCGCGCCGGCATGATGAACGGCACCGAGGAATCGGCCTTGCCCAGCGCATCGGGCACGAGCGGAAACGGACGCTTGAGCTTGAGTTCGATGGTGGCGTCGTCGGGCGCGTTCCACTGATCGACGGCCGCGGCGAGGAGCTGGCCGAACGGGTCGTTCACACACCAGCGGCGCACCGAGGCGATGCAATCGGCCGCCCGCACCTTGCTCCCGTCGTGGAACAGAAGTCCGTCGCGCAGCTTGATGTGCCAGGTGAGTCCATCGGACGACACCTGGTGGCCGGCCGCCATCTGCGGCTTGGCCACGCCGTCCGGCCCCACCGAGTAGAGCGTGTCGAAGACGTAGTAGCCGTGGTTGGACGTGACGGTCGCGGTGGTGAAGACCGGGTCCAGCACGGTGAGGTTGGCCTGCGGCACGAAGCGCAGCACCGAGGCCGGTGCCGAGCGTGCCACCGCGGGGGCAGCGAGACTGGTTGCGATCGCCGAGGAAATGAATTCACGCCGCCGCATCTTTATCCTCCCAACTTATTGTTGTTGTTGGGTGATGTTAGGGGGGCGGAAGAACCGATGCAACAGCCGCCGTGAGCCGCCGCAGGTCCGCCTCGCGCGACAGCCGATGGTCGCCATCCTTGATCAGCTCGACCTGCACATCCGCGCTCTCGATGCCTTCCGCCAGCGCGAGCGCCGTCTGCCAGGGCACGTCCGAATCCTGCTGGCCCTGCAGCAGCCGGACCGGGCAGGTGAGAGGGATCGGGGTGCCGAGCACCCGGTTCCTGGCGCCATCCTCGATCAGCCTGCGGGTGATCGGCAGGGGCTCGCCATAGGCGTTCGGAACCTCGAAGCGGCCGTCGCGCTCGAGCGCCTGTCGTTGCGCCGCGGTCAGCGCCGGGCGAATCATCGTCTCGGTGAAATCCGGCGCCGCGGCGATACCGACGAAACCCGCGATCCGCCGACCGAGCCGGCGCGCCAGCAAGAGCCCGATCCACCCGCCCATCGACGAGCCGACCAGGATCAGCGGGCCCGGCGCGGTCGCCTCGATAACGGCGAGCGCATCCGCCGCCCACTCGCCGATGCAACCGTCCTCGAAACGACCACCCGAGGCGCCGTGGCCAGCATAGTCGAGCCGCAGCATCGCCACGCCCCACGCCGCCGCGGCTGCGCGCAGCGCCAGCGCCTTGGCGCCGCGCATGTCCGAGCGCAGGCCTGGCAGAAAGACGATCGTCGGCGCCCGGCCGGGGTCGAGCGCATAGGCGAGCGGCGTGCCCGCGCGTTCGATCCGCCTCATCCGAGGCGCACGCGCGCGGTGTCGCCGTGCCGCTCGATCGCGGTGCCGAACGGCGCCGACAGCTTTGCGAAACGATCGAGGATGCCCGCGGCCTCTTCGCCCGTGGCCAGCCGCGGCCGGCCGCGCCGGTGCGCGCGCTCGCCAAGTCCGAGCCCGACCGGGATCAGCTCGATCCCGCTGACCACCCCCTCGCGCCAGGCCAGCACCGGCACCAGCGTCTCCCAGTAACGGCGGTCGGCGGGAAAGCCCCGCCGGTCGTCGTCGGTGCGCAGCCGGTAGACCTGGCCCGGCGTCATCGTTGGTTCGGCAGCAAAACGTTCATAGCTGTCCGAGGGCAGCCGGGGCACCAGTTCGTTCTGGCCGATGAAGTTGCCGAGACTGTAGAAGATCGGCCGGCCGCGATAGAGCTCCATCCCGCGCAGCAGATGCGGGCCGTGGCCGACGACGAGGCTCGCCCCCTCGTCGATCATCCGGCGCGCGAAGGGCGGGATGAACTCGGCTGGCTCCTCTTTGGTCTCGCCCTGTTCGTGCGCGTGCAGGCTGACGACGACGATGTCGGCCAGCGCCGCCGCCTCGCGCACCCAGCGCGCCAGGCCCTCGACGTCCGCCGCGCGCGCGGTGGTGCGGATGGCGGGAACGGCGGCGGCGCGGAAGTTCATGCTGCCAAAAGGCAGGATCGCGGGGTCGCGCGGAGGTTTCTGGAAGCCCATCGCCAGCATCTGCTGGCGCCGCGCCTCCAGTCCCGTGGCATCGGCGATAGCGCGCAGTTGCGCCATCTGCTCGGCGCTGACGTCATAGACCGTCTCGTGGCGAAGCGGCGCCAGACCAGGCCGGCCCGGCATGTCCGGGCGCTGCTCGGAGGCCTCCTGCCCGCGTGCGAAAGTCGCGGCACAGGCGATCAGCGCGACCGTTGCCTTAGGGTGCGTGACATAGGCCGGGCGGCGCGCATCCTCGAGGTTGCGGCCGATGCCGGCGAAGGCGATGCCGCGCGCCTCCAGCGCCTCGATGGTGAGGAGCAGGCCGGTGGTGCCGTAGTCGAGCGCATGGTTGGTGGCTGCCGCGAACAGCTCGAAGCCGGCGGTGCGCAGGTCGTCGAGCACCCAGGCGGGCGCGCCGAAATGCGAGCCACCGGACTCCAGCGCCGGCTCGCCGCGATAGTCGTTCGCCAGCACCTCGAGATTCGTGAAAGCGAGGTCGGCGGCGCGGATGCGATCGAACAGTGGCACCAGGACCGGGTCGGTGGCCGAAAGCAGGCGGCGTTGGAGGATGGCGTCGCCGGTGAGAGCCAGGTTGAATTCGCTGCACATGAGGCGAGGATAGGGGTGGGTTGGGGCAAAGGGAAAGACGTGGCGCGCGGCGAAGGCGGCAAGGCGGGCAGACTGCACGAGGACCGGGCGGCGGGCGGCGACGGCTCGCGCCAGGCCGGCACCGCGGATCTGATCGCCGTGCTGGTCGCCGTCACCGAGGGAGAGCCCCGGGTTCTGGCGATCCGCGGCGGCGGCAGCCTGCCGTCCGGGCCATTCCAGCTGCGTCACCATTCCCTGCAATCGGGTCTGCGCGCCTGGGTGGAATCGCAGACGCACCATCCGCTGGGCTATGTCGAGCAGCTCTACACCTTTGCCGATGCCGCGCGCGCGGGTGCCGCCGCCGCCGATGGCCCGGCGATCTCGATCTCCTACCTGGCGCTGACGCGGGAGGGCCCGACCGCGGGCGCGGACGAGCCGGAATGGCACACTTGGTATGAGTATTTCCCGTGGGAGGACCGCCGCGATGGCGGCGTGGCGCTGCTCGATGAACTGATCGCGCCGCTGCTCGAGGCCTGGGCGGGCGAGCAGGATACGCCGGCACGCCGCCGGCGCGTGGCGCTGGTATTCGGGCGCGACGGCATGCCCTGGCACGAAGAGCTGGTACTGCAGCGTTACGAGCTGCTGTGGGAAGCGGGACTGGTCGCCGAGTCGCGCCACCGCGCCGGCGCGGGCCCCCTGCCCGGTCTGGCCATGGTCGGCGATCACCGGCGCATTCTCGCCACCGGCATCGCCCGGCTGCGGGCGAAGATCAAATACCGCCCGGTGGTGTTCGAGTTGCTGGCCCCCACCTTCACGCTGCTCGAGCTGCAGCGCTGCGTCGAGGCGATCGCCGGGCGCGCCGTGCACAAGCAGAATTTCCGCCGCCTGATCGAGCAGCAGGAACTGGTGGAGCCGACCGGGGCCGTCGCGCGCGAGACCGGAGGGCGGCCCGCCAAGCTGTTCCGTTTTCGCCGCGCCGTGCTCGAGGAGCGCGCGGTGGCGGGCACACGGGTCGGGGTGACGCGGGGCTGAGGACGGCGCGCGGCGGGGCAGAGGGTGCGGCAGCGCCCCCTTGACTCCGCTTATGCTCGATATCAGCATATACCGATCAATGCTCATGGGGAGCACAAGATGGGCTACCTTGACCCCGCGCCAACACTCGCCGAAGCGCTCGTGCGCACCGCGCCGATCCGCGACCGGCTCAGTTCCGTCATCCCGCCCGTCGAGTGGCCGGCCTTCGCCGAGGACGTCGCCGCGATCCAAGACCTGAAGCGGCGGCGCAACGCGGTGATCCTCGCGCACAACTATCAGACGCCCGAGATCTACCACGGCGTGGCCGACGTCGTCGGCGACAGCCTCGCACTCGCGCGCAAGGCCACGGAGACGACGGCCGACGTCATCGTGCTGGCCGGCGTGCATTTCATGGCCGAGACGGCGAAGCTGCTGAACCCGGAAAAGACGGTGCTGATCCCCGACAGCGCGGCGGGCTGCTCGCTCGCCTCCTCGATCACCGCCGAGGATGTCCGTCTGCTGCGGGCGGCGCATCCCGGGGTGCCGGTCGTGACCTACGTGAACACCTCCGCCGCGGTGAAGGCGGAATCGGACATCTGCTGCACCTCGGCCAACGCGCGGCGCGTCGTGGAATCCCTGGGCGTGCCCAAGGTGATCATGCTGCCCGACGAATATCTCGCGAAGAACGTCGCCGCCGAGACCAGGGTCGAGATCCTCGCCTGGCGCGGCCACTGCGAGGTCCATGAGCGCTTCGGCGCCGCAGAGGTGCGTGCGCTCCGCGCGGCGCATCCCGGCCTCGTCGTGCTGGCCCATCCCGAGTGCATGCCCGAAGTGGTGGCCGAGGCCGACTACGCCGGCTCCACCGCGGGCATGAGCAGCTATGTCGCGCGCGAGCGGCCGGCGCGGGTCGTGCTGCTCACGGAATGTTCCATGAGCGACAACGTGGCGGTGGAAAACCCCGGCGTCGAGTTCATCCGCCCCTGCAATCTCTGCCCGCACATGAAGCGGATTTCCCTCGGCAAGATCCGTTCCGCTCTGGAGACGATGAGCGGCGAGGTCACGATCCCCTCGGACATCGCCGCTCGCGCCCGCCTCGCGGTGCAGCGCATGCTGGACATCGCCTGATGGACACGACGCCCACGAGGCCGGCCGAGCTCGCGGCGCTGCCCCGGCTCATGCTCGAGCCTGTGGTGCGCGCGGCCCTGCTGGAGGATCTGGGCCGGGCCGGCGACATCACCACCGATGCGGTCGTTCCCGCCTCGGCGCGCGCGCAGGTCGCCCTGGTGGCGCGTCAGGCGGGTGTCGTCGCCGGGCTCGATGCGGCCCTGCTCGCCTTCACCCTGATCGATCCCGCGATCGCCACCAGCGTCGCCCGCCCCGACGGCGCGCGCATCGCCGCGGGCGAGACCATCGCGACGCTCGCCGGGCCCGCGCGCGGTCTGCTGACGGGCGAGCGCACGGCGCTCAACCTGCTCTGCCATCTCTCGGGCATCGCCACCGCCACGGCGGCGATCGTCGATGCCATCCGCGGCACGCGCGCGCACGTGGTGTGCACTCGCAAGACCATGCCCGGACTGCGTGCGCTGCAGAAATACGCGGTACGCGCGGGCGGCGGCTCGAACCACCGCTTCGGCCTCGACGACGCGGTGCTCATCAAGGACAACCACGTCGCCATCGCCGGCTCCGTCGGCGAGGCGGTGCGCCGCGCCCGCGCCCATGCCGGCCACATGGTCAAGATCGAACTCGAGGTGGACACGCTGGCACAGCTGCGCGAGGCGATGGCGCTCGGCGTCGATGCCGTGCTCCTGGACAACATGGATCCGCCGATGCTGGCCGAGGCGGTGGCCTTCGTCGCCGGGCGGGCGCTGACCGAGGCCTCGGGCGGCATCACCGCCCAGACGGCGCCGGCGATCGCGGCCGCCGGGGTGGATCTGCTCTCGGTCGGCGCGCTGACCCACAGCGTCAGGGCGCTCGATATCGGCCTCGACCACATCGGCTAGAACGGCCGCCGCGCGCACTGGACCGCAGCCGGAAGCACGCTATAGCCGCGCCATGGCCGGTTCCACCGATTCGCGCGCGCTGCCGGACGCCAGCGAGGTGATGCCCACCGTTGTGATGCAGGTGCTGCCGGCGCTCGAATCCGGCGGCGTGGAGCGGCACGTGCTCGCGCTCAGCGCGGCCGTGGCCGAAGCCGGCGGCCGATCGCTCGTCGCGTCCGCCGGCGGCCGGCTGGTGCCCGCCGCGGAGCGCAACGCCCGCCACCTCACCATGCCGCTCGACCGCCGCGGCCCGTTCGCCATCCGCGCCAATATCGGTCGGCTGGAGGCGGCCATCCGCGAGCACGGGGTCGATCTGCTCCATGTCCACTCGCGCGGTCCGGCCTGGTCCGCCTGGTTCGCCGCGCGGCGCACGGGCGTGCCGCTGGTCACCACCTATCACGGCACCTACTCCGAGAACCTGCCGGGAAAGCGGCTCTACAACTCCGTGATGGCGCGCGGGGCGCGGGTGATCGCCCCGAGCCGGTTCGTGGCCGACCTGGTCGCCGCGCGCCACGCCACGCCACCCGAGCGGCTGCGCGTGGTGCCGCATGGGGTCGATACGAGTCTGTTCGATCCCGCCGTGGTGGTGGCGGACCGGCTGGTGCGCATGGCGGCCGGCTGGCGCGTGCCGGACGGGGCGCCGACCATCCTGCTGCCCGGCCGGCTGACGCGCTGGAAGGGCCAGGCGGTGCTGATCAAGGCCCTCGCGCGGATGACGCGGCGCGATGCGGTCGTGCTGCTGACCGGCGAGGCACGGCGGGCCGGCTATGCCAAGGAGTTGGAAGCACTGGCGGCGTCGCTCGGGGTCGCCGAGCGCGTGCGGATGGTCGGGCACATCGACGACATGCCGGCGGCACTGATGCTGTCGGACGTGGTGGTGAGCGCGTCCACCGACCCCGAGGCGTTCGGGCTGGTGATCGCCGAGGCACTGGCGATGCGGCGTCCGGTGATCGCCTCCGATCACGGGGCGGCGAGCGAGACGGTGGTCGAGGGCGAGACCGGCTGGCGCGTGCCACCGGGCGACGAGGGGGCGCTGGCGGCACGGCTCGACGCGGTGCTGACGATGGCGCCGGCGGAACGGCTCGCCATCGGCCAGGCGGCACGCGACTTCGTGCTTGCCCAGCACGATCTTGCGCGCATGCGCGAGGCGACGCTCGACATCTATGAGGAGCTGCTCGAGGGGCGATGACCCGCAACCCCGCGCCCGCACACGACACGATGATCCGGCGTGTCCTGGTCATCCGTCTCGGCGCGCTTGGCGACTTCGTGCTGAGCGGCCCGGCCTTTGCGGCGATCCGAGCGCAGCACCCCGCCGCCGCGGTGACCCTGCTGACCACGCCGCCCTATGCGGCCCTCGCGCGCCGGCTGCCCTGGTTCGACCACGTCGTGGTCGACCTGCGGCCACGGTTCTGGAACCTCCGCGCCCTGGCGCGGCTGCGCCGCTTCCTGCGGGGTTTCGATCGCGTCTACGACCTGCAGACCTCGGCGCGCAGCACCTGGTATGGCCGTCTCGCCGGCGGTGGCCCGTGGAGCGGCATCGGTCGCGGCATGGCCTTCTCCGACCGCGACCCCGGCCGCGACCGGCTGCACACGCGCGAGCGGCTGGAGGGACAGCTGCGCCAGGCCGGGATTGCGTCGCTGCCGGTTCCCGACTGGTCCGCGCTGGCGGGCGGCGGGACCGGGTTGCCGGCCCACGCCGTGCTGCTGGTGCCCGGCGCGGCCCCGCACCGTCCGGGCAAGCGTTGGCCGGCTGAGCGCTTTGGCGACCTTGCCGCGCTGCTCGCCGCCCGCGGCCTGGTGCCGGTCGTGCTGGGCGCTGCCGCCGACGCTCCGCTCGCGGCAACCATCCGCGCCCGTTGTCCGGCGGCCCTCGACCTGACCGGCCAGACCAGCATGGCCGACCTGTTCGCCCTCGCCGCGCAGGCGGAACTGGCCGTGGGCAACGATACCGGCCCGATGCACATCGCCGCCGCGATGGGCTGTCGCTGCCTGGTGCTGTTCGGGCCCGAGAGCGATCCGTCGCTCACCGCCCCGCGCCTGCCCGATGGCGGCTGGCCGATGGTGATCCGCGCCCAGAACCTTGCCGAGCTGCCGCTGGAAAGGGTTGCGGCCGCCGTTGCGTGACGCCATACGCCTGCAACGTTTTTGCGGAGATTGCAGGACCATGCCCATCGTCACCCTGCCCGACGGCTCGACCCGCGCCTTCGACAGGCCGGTCACCGGGGCCGAGGTGGCCGCCGCCATCGGGCCGGGGCTCGCGCGCGCGGCCCTGGCCATGCGCGTCGACGGCACACTCGTGGACCTGTCGCGGCGCATCGAACATGACGCCCGGGTGGTGTTCGTCACCCGCCGCGACGAGGCGGCGCTCGAGCTGATCCGCCACGACGCCGCCCATGTGCTGGCCGAGGCCGTGCAGCGCCTCTACCCCGGCACCCAGGTCACCATCGGGCCCTCGATCGACAACGGTTTCTATTACGACTTCGCTCGCGACACCCCGTTCACGCCGGATGATTTCGCCGCCATCGAGGAGGAGATGCGGCACATCGTCGCCGCGGCGCATCCGTTCGAGCGCGAGGTGGTCAGCCGCGAGGATGCCATCGCGCTGTTCGCGGCCAAGGGCGAATCCTACAAGGTCCAGCTGATCCGCGACCTGCCCGCCGGCGAGACCATCACGCTCTATCGCCAGGGCGAGTGGCTCGACCTCTGCCGCGGGCCGCACATGCGCAGCACCGCCGATGTCGGCCACGCCTTCAAGCTGATGCGCGTCGCCGGCGCCTATTGGCGCGGCGATCACCGCAACGCGATGCTGAGCCGCATCTATGGCACCGCCTGGCGCGACGAGAAGGAGCTCGCGGCCTACCTGCACCAGCTCGCCGAGGCGGAGAAGCGCGACCACCGGCGCATCGGCCGCGAGATGAACCTGTTCCACCTCGAGGAAGCGGCGGTGGGCAGCGTGTTCTGGCACCCGAACGGCTGGAAGCTCTACCAGACGGCCGAACGCTACGTCCGCCGCCGGCTCGACGCCGCGGGCTACGTCGAGATCAAGACGCCGCAACTGGTGGACCGCAGCCTGTGGGAAAGGTCGGGCCACTGGGAGAAGTTCCGCGAGAACATGTTCATCGTCCAGGTCGAGGATGAGGATAAAACCCTCGCCCTCAAGCCGATGAACTGCCCGGGTGCGGTGATGGTGTTCCGCCAGGGCGTGCGTTCCTATCGCGAGCTTCCGCTGCGCCTGGCCGAATTCGGCCAGGACCATCGCTACGAGCCCTCCGGCGCGCTGCACGGGCTGATGCGGGTGCGCGCCTTCCAGCAGGATGATGGGCATATTTTCTGCACCGAAAACCAGATCGGCTCGGAGACGATCCGCTTCGTCGAGCTGCTATCCTCGATCTATCGCGATTTCGGCTTCCCCGAATACCGGGTGAAGTTCTCCACCCGGCCGCCCGTGCGCGCCGGCTCCGATGCGGTGTGGGACCAGGCGGAGGCGGCGCTGGAGGCGGCCTGCCGCGAGGCCGGGGTCGAATACACGATCAATCCCGGCGAGGGCGCGTTCTATGGGCCCAAGCTCGAGTTCGTGCTCCGCGACGCGATCGGACGCGACTGGCAATGCGGCACGCTGCAGGTGGATTTCGTGCTGCCCGAGCGGCTCGACGCGGAATATGTCGGCGAGGATGGCGCGCGGCACCGGCCGGTGATGCTGCACCGGGCGATCCTCGGCAGCTTCGAGCGCTTCCTCGGAATGCTGATCGAGCAATATGCAGGGCGTTTCCCGGTCTGGCTCGCGCCGGTGCAGACGGTGGTCGCGACCATCGTCTCCGATGCCGACGAGTATGCCGCGGAGGTCGCGGGCGCTCTGCGCGCCAAGGGATTGTCGGCCGTCCTTGATACGGGACGCGAAAAGATCAACGCCAAGATACGGGAACACACGCTGGCGCATGTGCCCGCCATCCTGGTCGTCGGCCGGCGCGAGGCGGAGAGCCGGACCGTGGCACTGCGCCGGCTCGGCGGCGAGGCGCAGGAAATTCTGCCGCTCGAGGAGGCGGTGGCGAGGCTTGCCAATGAGGCGGTGCCCCCCGATCTCGCACGCCCGACTTGATCCGGCACCGTCGGACGGCGCAAAAGACCATCTTCACCAGACCAGGAGCTTCCCATACCCCGACCCCCGATGCCGAACGCGCCCGCGCCCTCTCGTGATGGCCCGCGCGTGAACGATGAGATCCGCGCCCCTTCGGTTCGCCTGATCGACCAGGATGGCGAGATGCTGGGCGTGATGAGCGCCCGCGACGCTCTGCACCGCGCCTATGCGGTAGGGCTCGACCTTCTGGAAATCAGCCCGAACGCGTCGCCGCCGGTGGTCAAGATCCTCGACTACGGAAAATACAAATACGAGGCCCAGAAGAAGAAAAACGAGGCCAAGAAAAAACAAAAAGTCGTCGAGATAAAAGAAATCAAGGTTCGCCCGAACATCGACGAAAACGACTACCAGGTGAAGATGCGCGCGATGCGCACGTTCATCGAGGAAGGCGATAAGGTGAAGGTGACGCTGCGCTTCCGCGGCCGCGAAATGGCGCACCAGGAGATCGGCATCAAGGTGCTCGAGCGGATTCGTGGCGAGATGGATGCGACCACCAAGGTCGAGCAGATGCCGCGGATGGAAAACCGCCAGATGGTGATGGTGCTGGCGCCGAAATAAGGCGCCGGCCCGCAGTGCCGACCCGCAGCGCCGGGGGGCCCGGAGCGGCTGGCGCCCCGGCGGCTATCGTGCACTGAAAAAAAATGTATCATGCGTCCGACATCGTCGGTCGGCCGGAGTCGGAACGACCTGGCCGATCGCGGCATGTTCCCTTGTCTTTGTCGTCTCTTTGTTTTGTCAGGCATCGCATCGGACCAGCCCCGCCGGTCCGGTGACGACGCCCTAGGAGCCAGGCCCGCATGAGCGAAATCGTCGACACCGCGAAGGAAGCGTTCGAGCGTCACGAGCATCTCGAGCAGCATCCCACTGACGGGTTCGCCCGGCGCGCCGGGCTGCTGATCGCGGCCATGGCGGTCGCCCTGGCGCTGACCCAGGCGGCCAAGGATTCGGCGCAGAACGCGGCCGTCGCCGCGCATCTCGACGCCAACGATGCCTGGACCTTCTACGCCCAGAAGGTTTCGCGCATCGAGGTGTTGCGCACCGAGACCGAGCTGCTCGCCGCCCTGCCGGAGAATCCGGCGGCGGCGGCCGCGAAGACGGCGGCGGGCCAGCGGCTGAGCCGGCTGACCCAGGAATCCGCCAACACGCCGGCGAAACTGCAGCAGCAGGCGGAATCCATGATGGAAGAACAGAAGCACGAGCTGCACCGCTATCACCGGTTCGAAACCGCGGTGGGCGCGCTCTCGATCGCGATCGTGCTGGTCTCGGCCGGCGTGGTGACGCGGCTGCGGGCGCTGGCCGGG
>JAGWQN010000065.1 GCA_028869995.1 Rhodospirillales bacterium | reverse complement strand
GGCATTCCCACGAACCTGCACACCGAGGTGCTGCGCCCGACCGAAAGCGACCCGGATGCGGTGGTGCCGGGGCTGATGGCGGTCGGCGAGGCGGCCTGCGTCTCGGTCCACGGCGCCAACCGGCTCGGCACCAACTCGCTGCTTGACCTCGTCGTGTTCGGCCGCGCCGCCGCGCACCGCGCCGCCGCGACGCTCAAGCCGGGGGCCGCACAGAAAGCACTGCCGCCGGGCGCCGGCGAGGCGTCGCTCGACCGGCTGGACGCGACACGCCACGCCCAGGGCGGCACGCGCGTCGCGGCGCTGCGCGAGCGGATGCAGCGGACGATGCAGAGCCATGCCGCGGTGTTCCGCACCTCGGCTTCGCTGGCGGAGGGGGTCGGGAAGATGCGCGAGGCCTGGCAGGGCCTGCAGGACATGTCGGTCGCCGATCGCGGGCTGATCTGGAACTCGGACCTTGTCGAAGCGCTGGAACTGCACAACCTGATGGCCAACGCCGTGACGACGATGGCGGGTGCCGAGGCCCGCCACGAGAGCCGCGGCGCGCACGCGCACGACGACCACCCGGACCGCGACGACCAGACATGGATGAAGCACACCCTGGCCTGGTGCGGCGACGACGGCGAGGTGCGCCTCGCCTACCGGCCCGTGCGGATGCAGACGCTGACCGACGAGGTCTCCGTCATTCCACCGAAAAAGCGCGTCTACTGAGGTCGGGACACGCCATGCCACGGCCCCATCCCCGCGACGACATCAACTGACGGCACCCGGACATACCCATGGTCGAATTCGCTCTGCCCGCCAACAGCCGCGTCACCCCCGGGTCCACGCATCCGGCACCGCCGGGTGCGACCAACACCCGCACCTTCCGGATCTACCGCTGGAACCCCGACGACGGAAAGAATCCGCGCACCGACGTCTACACCGTCGACATGGATCATTGCGGGCCGATGGTCTTGGACGCGCTGATCAAGATCAAGAACGAGATCGACCCGACGCTGACCTTCCGGCGTTCGTGCCGCGAGGGAATTTGCGGCTCCTGCGCGATGAATATCGACGGCACGAACACGCTCGCCTGCCTCAAGCCGATCGACGAGGTGAAGGGCGATCTGCGCATCAACCCGCTGCCGCATATGCCGGTGGTCAAGGATCTGGTGCCCGACCTCAGCCAGGCGTACGCGCAGCTGCGCTCCATCGAGCCCTGGCTTAAATCCGACACCCCGCCGCCACCGGACGGCGAGCGGCGGCAGAGCAAGGAGGAGCGCGAGAAGCTCGACGGGATGTGGGAATGCATCCTGTGCTTCTGCTGCTCGACATCCTGCCCGTCCTATTGGTGGAACGGCGATCGCTATCTTGGCCCCGCGGTGCTGCTCGCGGCCTATCGCTGGATCGCCGACAGCCGCGACGAGCGCACCGGCGAGCGGCTCGATGCGCTGGAGGATCCGTTCAAGCTCTATCGCTGCCACACCATCATGAACTGCACGCAGACCTGCCCCAAGGGCCTCAACCCGGCGAAGGCGATCGCGAAGATCAAGACACTGCTGGTCGAGCGTCAGGTCTAGTGCCCGGGTCGGCGCCCCAATGAGCGGGGGCCGCGGCTACGGGCGCCGGCGGACGGGGGGCGGAGCGCTCGCCCTGGCCGATGTTTGAGGGCCCTGCGGTCACCCCGGCGCAGCGTCGTCGCGCCTGGGTCGACTCCGTGTTCGTCGACCATGCGATCTTCCGCCTCGCCTGGTCCAACACCGCCGAGGTGGTGCCGGGCAAACTCTGGCGCGGCAATCACCCGCCGCCCGGCCGGCTGCGGCGGCTCGCACGCGAGCTCGGCCTGCGGACGGTGATCAACCTGCGCGGGCATCGGCGCTGCGGCTCCGACGCGCTGTCGCGCGAGGAAGCGGCAAGGCTCGGCCTCGCGCATATCGACATGGCCTTCGAAAGCCGCGGCGCGCCGCACCGCGAGCGCATCCTGCGCTTTTACGAGATCTGGCGCTCGATCGAAACGCCGGCCTTCATGCACTGCAAATCCGGCGCCGACCGGGCCGGGCTCGCAGCCGGGCTCGTGCACCTGTTCGATGGCGGCACCAGCGCCCAGGCGCTGGCGGAGCTGACCTGGCGGCGCGGTCATTTCTCGCGTTCGCCCACCGGCATCCTGGATGCGTTCTTTCACCTCTACGCGACCCGGGCGGAGGGGTGGGTTCCCTTCCTCGACTGGGTCCGCGACGCGTACGACGAGGATGCGTTGCGGGCCTCGTTTCATGCGGGCGGGCTCGCAACCTTCCTCAACGACCGCGTGCTCGCCCGCGAATGACGGCGTTCCGCCTCGGCACGTTTCTCGGGGTGTTCGTCCTGGTCGCGCTGTGGGAGGCGGTGGCGCCGGCGCACCGCCCCGCGCGCCGACGCTGGCCGGTCAATCTCGGATTGATCCTCCTGGACTCGGCGCTGCTGCGGCTGCTCGGCCCCGTCAGCGCCGTGGCGGCTGCGGCCTTCGCCGCGCGGCAGGGCTGGGGCCTGCTGCCGGCGCTGGGCCTCGGCGACCCGGGCGGCATCGCGCTCGTGGTGGTGGCGATGGATCTCAGCATCTGGGCCCAGCACCTGGTGATGCATCGGGTGCCGGCGCTGTGGCGCCTGCACCGGGTGCACCACACGGACCTGGCCTTCGACGTCACCACGGGGATCCGCTTCCATCCCGGCGAGATGGTCATCTCCATGCTCTGGAAAGCGGCGACGGTGGTGTGCCTGGGCGCCACACCGCTCGCGGTGGTGGTGTTCGAGACTCTGCTCAGCGCGGCCTCGCTGTTCGAACACGCCAACGCCTCGCTGCCGCAGCGCCTCGACGGCTGGTTGCGGCGCGCGCTGGTGACGCCGGACATGCATCGCATCCACCACTCGCCCGTGCGCGCGGACACGGACTCGAACTATGGATTCCTGCTCGCGGTCTGGGACCGCCTGTTCCGCACCTACCGCGCGCGGGCGACCGGCGACGGGATCGGGCTCGGGCGCTTCCGCGCGCCCGCGGACCAACGGCTTCTGGCACTGCTGGGCCAGCCGTTCCGCTGACCGCGCCGCAGGCGGGGTGGCGATTTCTCGCCAGCCGCGCGCCGACTCGCTTTACGCTTCCCCCGGGCGGGGCGGGAAACGGTCATGAAAGTCCAGGTCTGCATCATCGGCGGCGGCCCCTCGGGCCTGCTGCTGTCGCAGCTGCTGCACCGGCAAGGCATCGAGACGGTCGTGCTCGAAAAGCACACCAGAGACCATGTGCTGGGCCGGATCCGCGCCGGCGTCCTGGAGCATGGCTTCGCGGCGCTGATGCGCGAGGCCGGCTGCGGCGAGCGGATGGACCGTGAGGGCGAGAGGCACCACGGTTTCCTCATCGCGCACGCTGGCGGGCGGATGGATCGGGTCGATCTGCACCGGTATTCCGGCGGCAACTCGGTGCTCGTCTACGGGCAGACGGAGCTGACGCGCGACCTCTACGACGGGCGGGAGACATCGGGCGCCGCGACCATGTTCGAGGCCGAGGGCGTGGCCTTGCACGACATCACCTCGCCGCGCCCCTGGGTTTCCTACCGTTCCCGCGGCGAACCATGCCGCGTCGATTGCGACTACATCGTCGGCGCGGACGGGTTTCATGGCATGAGCCGGCACTCCATCCCCCGCGACGTCCTGCGCGAGTACGAGCGCGTCTATCCCTTCGGCTGGCTCGGCGTGCTGTCGCGCACGCCACCGGTGTCGCCCGAACTGATCTATGTCCGCCACGAGCGCGGCTTCGCGCTGTGTTCGCTGCGCTCGCAGGTGCTGAGCCGCTATTACGTCCAGGTGCCGCTGAGCGACCGGGCCGCGGCCTGGTCCGACGAGGCTTTCTGGGCCGAGCTCAGGCGCCGCCTGCCGGCGGAGGTCGCCGCCCGCCTCATCACCGGCCCCTCGATCGAGAAGAGCATCGCTCCACTGCGTAGTTTCGTCGCCGAGCCGATGCGCCACGGCCGCCTGTTCCTGGCGGGCGACGCCGCGCACATCGTCCCGCCCACCGGTGCCAAGGGCCTGAACAGCGCGGGCGCGGACATCCATTATCTCTACCATGCGATGCGCGCGCATTACCGGCACAACGACGACACCGGGCTCGAGGCGTATTCGCAGAAGGCGCTGACGCGGGTGTGGCAGGCCCAGCGCTTCTCCTGGTGGATGACAGCGATGCTGCACCGCTTCCCCGACAATGGCAGCTATGACGACAGGCTGCAGCAGGCGGAGCTGAGCTATCTCTTCTCGTCCGAAAGCGCGCTCGCGTCGCTGGCGGAGAACTATGTCGGGCTGCCCTACTGAGCTGGGGCGTCACGGGCCGGCGGCGCCGCCCCCCTCGCTGATCTGCGCCACCCAGTCCTCCATCCGGTAATGGTTGGCGATGGCAGCGATCCTGCCGCCGCGCAGCCGGAAAAAGGCGGCGGCCGGCAGCACGTAGGTCTGGCTCCGTGCCGGGGGTGTGCCGGGCGGAACGCCATGATCGGTTGCGACGTAAACGCCGTGGACGGTGAAGGTGGCCGCGGCCTGGGTGCCGGTGGGCTCGGTCATCACCACGAGACCGTCGATGCGCTCGCGGTAGCAACGGTCCATGTGGCTCATGAAGCGGGCGAACGCCTCACGGCCGATCTCGCGCGCGCCGCCGCTGATGTCATGCACCACGTCCTCGGCCAGCAGCGCCAGGAAGGCGTCGCGGTCGCCCGCGTTGAAGGCGTCGTAATAGGCGTGGACCAGCGCCCGCGCCGCCTGGGCAGCGTCCGTCATCGCCGCCTCACGCCGCCGGAGCCAGGCGCTTGAGGAAGGCGGAGAAGCGATGGCGGCGCAATTCGCGCCGGGCCGCGGCATCGGCCGTCATGTAGTTGAGCTGGGCGACATAGCGCGGGCCGACATGGCGGCGATGTCCGTGCCAGGTCGTCGGTCCGTTCGGGAAGACCAGCAGCGTGCCGTTCACCGGCGGCACCTCGACCGCGAAATCCTCGATGTCCCCGGGGCCGCGCAGCAGCCGCAGGCAGCCATCGTGCCGCGTCCAGGCGTCCTTCGCCTCGTTGAGATAGACCAGCACGGTGACGCGCTTGGCCGTGCTGTCGCAATGGATGCGCCCGTCGCGCTCGCTGGACTGGCCGCGCAACGTCGTCATCACCGGCGCGCCGGCCAGGTCGAGGCCGAATTTACGCGCCACCGCGTCGCGAAACCCGGGCCCCTCCAGTTCGCCGAACATCCCGGCCGCCGCAGGACCGAGACGCAGCGAGCCGAGCGGAAAGGATCCGCGCTTGCCGATCGGCGGCAGAGCCGCGATCACGGCGCCGAGCCGCTCGGGGCGGACGAATTTCTCGACCACGATATGCGTGAACGGGACGGAGGCGACGGGTGTCGCATCCATCGCGGCGAGATCGAGATATTCCATCACCTGCCTCCTGCCGGCAGAAGCGCCGCGCCCGGCGCAACATAAGTGTTCCGGAGGGGTGGTTCCAGATTGGCGCTCATTCTTGTATCCGCCTGCGCAGCATGGATGCCAGACCACCGCCCGAACCCGCGCGGCCATCGGATGCGCAGCGGGCCGCCAATCCCGTCGTGCTGCCGACGCCCCTCGACCGGATCGACCTGAGCGGAGGGCCGCTGCCCGCCTATCGGGCGGAGCTTGCGAGCGGCGCGCTGGCGGCAGACCCGGCGCAGGCGGCGGCGGCGGAGCGGCTACAGTCGCTCTGGACGGCCCTGCGCGGCTACGAACCACGAAACGGCAACGGCAACGGCCGGGGCCTGCTGGCGCGGCTGCGGCGCCGGCTCTCGGATGCCTCGGCGCCGGGCGGCCCGAACGGGCTCTACCTCGTGGGCGAGGTAGGACGCGGCAAGTCCATGCTGATGGACCTGTTCTTCGCCTCGGCCCAGGTCGCGCGGAAGCGGCGGATTCATTTCCATGCTTTCATGCAGGAATCGCATGGCCGCATCTTCGGCATGCGCCAGGAGATGGCACGGCTCGGCCGGCAGCTCGACGACCCGATCCCGCCGCTCGCGGATGCCGTGGCGGCGGAGGCGGCGCTGCTCTGCTTCGACGAGTTCCAGGTCAACGACATCGCCGACGCGCTGATCCTGGGGCGGTTGTTCGAGGCGCTGTTCGACCGCGGCGTGGTGGTGGTCGCGACCTCGAACACGCCCCCGGACGCGCTGTTCGCGGGCCAGCCCGGCCGCGACGCGTTCCTGCCTTTCATCGCCATCCTCAAGACCCACCTCGATGTGCTCGATCTCGGGCACGGCCGGGATTTCCGCCGGGCGCGTGCCCTTGCGGGAGGCGTCTGGTTCGTGCCGGCCGACACGCGGGCGCAGGCGGCGCTGGACCAGGCTTTCGCCGGGCTGGCCGGCGGTGCGCCGCCGCGGCCGGTGACGCTCTCGGTGATGGGACGCACGCTGACGGTGCCGCTGGCGACCGACGACGTGGCCCGGTTCGATTTCCGCGCGCTGTGCGCGGCCGCCCTGGGTCCGGGGGACTATCTCGCCCTGGCGACGCATTTCCAGGCGCTGGTGCTGGACGCGATCCCCCTGCTCTCGCCCGACAGCCATGACGTCGCGCGACGCTTCATCACCCTGATCGATGCGCTCTACGACCATCGCGTCAAGCTGGTGGCCTCGGCCGCGGCGGAGCCCGATGCTCTCTATCCCCGCGGCGAAGGTGCGGCCGCGTTCCGGCGCACCGCCTCGCGGCTCGAGGAAATGCGCAGCCAGGACTACCTGGAACTGCCGCACCTCTCCTGATGCAGGCCCGCGCCGGGCGCGCCCGGCCGGCGCCGGGCCGGCGCCCGGCTTGTCGGACCCGGCCGGTTGGGTTAGCACCACGCGCCTTCCGGACGACGGGCGCCGCCGGGAGCGCAAGGGCAGCGCCCGCGAGGACATTCCCCAGATGGCACGCAAGAAGATCGCGCTGATCGGCGCTGGCAACATCGGCGGCACGCTCGCCCACCTGATCGGGCTCAAGGAACTCGGCGACGTGGTGCTGTTCGACGTGTTCGGCGGCGTGGCGGCCGGCAAGGCGCTCGACATCATGCAGTCCGGCCCGGTCGACGGGTTCGACGCGGCGATGGCCGGCGGCTCCGACTATGCGGCGATCAAGGGTGCTGACGTGGTGATCGTCACCGCGGGCTTCCCGCGCATGCCGGGCATGAGCCGCGACGATCTTCTTGCCAAGAACGCAGGGGTGGTCGCGCAGGTGGCCGAGGGGATCAAGACCCACTGCCCCGGCGCCTTCGTCATCGTCATCACCAACCCGCTCGACGTCATGGTCGCGGTGATGCAGGAGAAATCGGGCCTGCCGCCGGAGCGGGTCGTCGGCATGGCCGGCGTGCTCGACTCGGCGCGCTTCCGTCTGTTCCTGGCCCAGGAATTCGGGGTCTCGGTCGAGGACGTGACCGCCTTCGTGCTCGGCGGGCATGGCGACACCATGGTGCCGCTGCCGCGCTACTCCACGGTTGCGGGCATCCCCGTACCCGACCTCATCAAGATGGGCTGGACGACGCAGGAGCGGATCGACGCGATCATCAAGCGCACCGCGAACGGCGGCGGCGAGATCGTGAAGCTGCTGGAGAAGGGCAGCGCCTACTACGCGCCGGCCGCCTCCGCGATCGCGATGGCCGAGAGCTTCCTGCTCGACAAGAAGCGGGTGATGCCCTGCGC
>JAGWQN010000064.1 GCA_028869995.1 Rhodospirillales bacterium | reverse complement strand
TCAGAATGAACGCCTTCTGCGCCTCCGAAAACCTCGATGCCTTCATCGTCCTCCGCTCCTCCCAACCAAGGGAACAAAAGCAGAAAACTCTACCTCAAACCGATCCAGTTTTCCGGGAGCAGATCACGTCAGGGCCGGACTCTAACTCCGCGTGGAGAAAAATCTCAGTGGCAGGTCAGATGTGGTCGAAGTCATTCGATCTCTTGAACCATACAAGGGCGGCAACGCCGCTCTGCGCGCGATCCACGATCTTGATATCGACGACAAACACGTCGCCCTGATCCCGGCGATTGGCGTGATCGCGGTGCCTGCATTCGGCCTTCTTATGGGCCGTGCCATAAATCAAATCCCCGGCTGGAAGACGGCAGTCGAATATGATGGACAGATCATCCAAGTCATGCCGGACGCCGACAACGTGCGGGTGGGTCAGCGGCTACCGGCCGCGCTCAAGCTCGTCTTCCCGAGCGGGACCGCCTTCGCCGGCCACGAGATAGTCCCAACGCTTCATGACCTCACGAAGCTCACGAATGACACGATCGACAAGTTGGCGATGCTCCGGCCCGGAGGGTGGCCGGAAGGGTTTGCGCCTGGCGCTAGCATGAAAGCGATGCGGCGCGCTTTGATCATCGGACATTCTGACAAACCAATCCGTCGCCCGTAAGCCGCGGCATTTTCAATCCGACACCCAAACGACGCTTTCTCATCTAGATAGTTGCCGTTCGTCAGCTGATGATAGCAACTGCCTCGCGCACAAAATTACGGACAGTCCCCAACGTGCTCCATGAGTTCACCCGCCAATGCCTGGCGATCCGGGGGCGACGGAGGCCGAACGTCACGGACGTGATTGAGCTCTTGAACGACCTGTTCGTGCAACATGGCATCCCGGCACACATCCGCTCGGACAATGGCCCGGAGTTCGTGGCGCTCGGCGTGCGCTGGTGGATTGACGCCGTCGATGCCAGAACGGCCTACATCGAGCCGGGCAGCCCATTCGAAAACGGCTACTGCCAAAGCTTCAACGCCCGCTTGCGCGACGAACTGCTCGACAGCGAGATCTTCTATTCGCTCGGAGAGGCACAAACGGTCATCGAGGCTTTGCGCCGCCATTACAACACCACGCGGCCGCACTCCGAGCTGAACGACCAACCGCCCGCACCGGAGGCCGTGCCATGGCCGCCCGCGCCGACCTCCTTACGCGGGGCAGGCGGTCAGCCAGCCCAACCATGGTGCCGCTGCCCCCCCGTGAACTAACATTCAACCTGGACCACTCGATGGGGGCTGGCCAGCGTATGATAACCGCAACTAATGCGGGGCATTACAAATATCGTGTTGACCCTTGGGCGGGGGATCCCGATACAAACGACTGTGTTGCGCTAACCGAAGAGGCCATTCGCGCTGCGCTTTGGACATGGTTGCTCTCGAAAGAAGGTCGCATGTTTCTACGGAACTGCTGGTACGTCGCCGCCCATGACCGCGGCGTTGGACGCGCCCTAACGCCGACGACGATCCTGGACGAACATATCGTCCTCTTCCGCACGGCCGACGGAAGGCCCGTTGCGCTCGAGGATGCATGCCCGCACCGAAAGCTTCCTCTCTCGAAGGGACGACTGCACGACGCCGCCGTAGAATGCGGCTACCACGGCCTCGCGTTCGATGGCACGGGCCACTGTGTGGCTGCACCGACACAAGGCAATATTCCGCCTTCGGCCCGAGTCCGTAGTTATCCCTTGGTCGAGCGCTACGGCATGGTTTGGATATGGATGGGTGAGCCGGAAATGGCCGATCCTGCCACCATCTTTAGTGTCCCCAACGACGGCGATCCGGCCTGGGGGCGAACCCATGGCGGCGTCATGGAACTTGACTGCAACTATCTCTACGTCACCGATAACCTGCTCGATCCTTCGCACGTAGCTTGGGTGCATGTCTCGTCGTTTGCGGGCGCCGGCACGGAGAGTCAGCCGCTCAAGATTGACGTCTCGGACAGGGGCGTGGTGGTTTCGCGCTGGATGATGGATCGCGCGCCGCCCCCATACTATGGGCCCATGCTGCGGTTTTCCGGTAATTGCGACCGGCTACAGCATTACGAGGTGGTATTCCCGTCAATCGGAGTCAACAAGTCGATCTTCACCCCCGTGGGCACTGGCGGTTCGGCCGAAATCCTGGATCCACGTGCTTTCGTTAATATTTCATACAATTTCATCACGCCCATTACGGCTAAGCGATCGCGCTATTTCTGGTACCAGCACCGGAACACGGACCCGCTCAACGAAGAAATCACGCGTCGGATGGACGACGGCGCACTTGCGGCGTTCCTTGAGGATCGTGACATCCTCAATGCCGTGCAGATCGGCATGGACGAGGCTCGAACCCCGCATCTCGACCTCGGCCTCGACGCAGGCGCCCTGCGCTTCCGTCGTGCCCTGCAGCGGCTAATCGAGGCAGAGGCCACCGCTAGGCGCGATTCCGGTTCCACCTGACAGTGGGCCACACGATGCAAGGCAACACCGGGGACTGGCAGACGTTCCAGGTCGTGCGCAAGAAGCATGAAACCGAAATGATCGCGTCCTTCCACCTCGCGCCGTGCGACGGGATGGACGTTCCAACCTTCCGGCCCGGCCAGTTCCTCACCGTGCGGCTGCCGGCTGGCGAGGGAGGCGTGGAATTACTGCGGACGTACAGCATCTCGAGTCCACCGGACGAAAGACGTTTCTTCCGGATATCGGTCAAACGGGAGCCTGCACCCGCGGGGCTCAGCGTACCGCCGGGGCGTGTATCCACCCATCTGCACGATCACGTGCAGGTAGGCCAAAACCTGACGATCCTGCCACCTCGCGGCGATTTCGTCCTGTCCGAACCCAGTCAACGATCCGTGCTGCTGCTGTCGGGCGGTGTCGGACTTACCCCAATGGTTGCGATGGCGCACCGGTTGGCGGCCCAGGGAACGCGACGGACCTGGTTCATCCACGCTTGCGAGAACGGGCGCGCGCATGCCTTTCGCGACGAAGTGGCGAGCCTTGCGGCGCGCGCGGCCAATCTGCGAACCTACGCTTGCTATAATAGGCCGGACCCGGCGGATCGCGAGGCCGGAGCCTTCGATGCCGAAGGCCTGCTCACCGCCGAGAAGCTCCAGTCCTTCCTGCCAATCGACGACTACGAGTGCTACCTTTGCGGTCCCCCCGGGTTCATGCAGGCACTCTATGCAACCTTGATCGGGCTGGGCGTATGTGAGCAGCAGATCCACTACGAGTTCTTCGGGCCCGCCAGCGTACTGAAGTCGGGCAAGACCTCACAGGGCGAGGCGAACGCGACCGCCTCCCAGGCGGCACCGGCGGTAGGAGCCGGGGCGATCGTGACATTCGCGCGTTCGGGGTTTTCGGTGCGCTGGGATGAGCGTTACAATTCCATTCTGGAGTTCGCCGAGGCCCATGGCGTTTCTCCGGATTTCTCGTGCCGCGCCGGCGTCTGCTCAACCTGTCGCTGCGCATTGCGCTCAGGCGCCGTCACCTACTTCGAGGAGCCCCTAGCGGAACCCGGCGCTGGTATGGCGCTCATTTGTTGCAGCCGGCCGGACGGGGACGTCACGCTCGACCTCTGAACGCGCCGGCGCGATGCCTCAGACACCGATCTCCAGCGACGGGGCGGCAAAGATCGCGGCCGCGTCCGGATATCGCGCCATGATCTCGGCGCCACCGCTGATCCGCTCGGGTCGGAGTGTACCGTTTTCCCATACGGCGACACCGTCGAGGCTGATCGTGGGGTCGATCACGTTCCAGCAGATCTCACCCGGTGCGTAATTTCCGCAGGTGTGAAAATGCAGGATGCGCGGATTGCCAAAGGCCCCCGCGGACCAGCGCTCGAAATTTACCTCGGCAGCGAACGGGTATCGGCAACCCGGATGAATGCCAGCATGCCAGGAATGAACGATATCGTGATCGATGCCCAGCATGCCGGCGACATGAGCGTAATGTGCCCGTATGCGCGCAACATCCTCGCCGTCTCCAGAAAAATTCAGGATGCGCCCCTGGCCGATCTCGATCAGCGTGACGCTCTCCAGCGGCACGCCATAAGGTTCGTAATAGTGTGAACCGGTGCCCACGAGAAAGCGCGCGAGCGCAATACGGCCGCAAAACCGGGTAGCATCGACTGGCGAGAACACCGATAGCGGAAAACGTCGAATCGTCGTCTGCGCTGTCTTCGCATCACGCGCCCGGTCGATGTTGCCGCTCATGTCGGTGCCAAGCGGGCAGGTCACTCGGATCTTCCGCGCGAGGTACAGCGCCCGGTCGACTGCTTCTTTAAGCGCGACCATCGCGCGGTGATCGGTGCGCGCGAAAGAAGATCCAAGCATGTCGGTATCGAGCGCGTAGCTGACCACTGGGCGCGCCGCCCCCGGCATCGGCCGAAAACGCAACTGGTCACCGAGACGCGCAAAAAAAACGGCATGGTCGGCATTCGACAGAACCCACGCAACGTCCTCAGGCATCGCGTCCGGCCGCTCCAGAACGTCAACCTCGAGCGTGGTCACGGCAATGTCAGATTCGCGCGCCGCCGCGACCACCGCCTCCACCAGACCTGATCCATAGATGCTGGCTTCGCTGCGTTCATACAACAAAGCTATCCGCTCGCCGGGCCTTGCACCGGCGCAGTTGCGCAAGAGGTTCCGGGCTCCGGCAACGGGATCGCACGCCGCCATCTCTTCGCTCATTGGCGGAGCCGGCGGCACGCAGGGCCGTACAGCTTGGTGGATAGGGCGCACATCGCGATCGGTATCGTCCCCTCCGTTGCTTCGATTTAGGTGACGTTATGGTCTGCGTTGCGGTGACCGCAATTTGCTTTTCATAACTAGAAATATTAGATTTACTAATATGGTTCGATCACTGCCGTTTTCCTCCCTCCGGGTGTTTGAAGCGGTCGTCCGCCTGGAAGGATTCGGCCGTGCCGCTGAGGAACTGGGCGTCTCGCAAGGCGCTGTCAGCCAGCATGTGCGTGCACTCGAGGAATGGCTGGGACAAAAGCTGCTGGTACGCGGACCGCGTCGCTCGCGTCCTACGGATCGGGGAGCTTTGCTGGCCGAGGCCATCGCGACGGGCATCGACGGCATCAGCCGTGTCTGCGACCGCATGTTCGCCGAAAGCCGCGAGACGCGAACCATCACAATCTCGTGCCTGCCCGGCTTCGCCATCAACTGGTTATTCCCACGCCTCATCGATTTCGATGAGAGACATCCTGAATACAGCGTCTCGATTGCCACCACGTCGACCCTCGCAACCTTCACCATCGGCGGTGAAGACGCGGCGATCCGCTATGGCCTCGGCGATTATCCGAAGCTGCATGTCGAAAAGCTGATGGGGGAACGCCTGTTTCCCGTCTGCGCGCCGTCGCTGGTCCAACGCGGTCTTCGCGGTCCCGCCGACATCCGTCACCACACGCTCTTGGTGGACGATGTACAGCCTGCCGGCAGCCATGCTCCCACCTGGGCGTTCTGGCAGAAGGCGACGGGCGAGACGCTGCCGCCCCCGGCGCGCAGCCGGCGTTTCGGTCAGTCCAACATGGTCGTGCAAGCGGCAATCAAGGGTCTTGGGGTGGCGCTGGGCCGCGAGCCGCTTGTGATCGACGCCCTGCGCGACGGCAGCCTGTGCCGCCCGTTCGGCGAGGCGGTGATGTCGGAGTTCGCGTATTGGTTCGTCTGCCCCCCGGCGCATCTTGAGACGCGGCATGTTCGCGCCTTCCGCAGCTGGCTGTTGGGGGTTGCCAGCGTCAGGCATGCGCTGCCTGATATCGCGCGAAACACGACCCAAGCCGGGCGTGGCAACGGGTGAAGCGATCAGCAACGTAATCCGCGATACTTGCGTCCACGAAACAGTCGAATCCGGCGGCGCGGCGCAGAAGCAGGGCCGACTGGCCGAACAGCGCGGTTCCGGCGGCACCATTCGCGGTGAAGGAAAGAGGATGGATATCAAGCGGGCTGGCCTGCGCGATGATGTCGCCGGCGTGCGGTCCGGTGACGGAAAAGCCAATGAATGCATCCGAGACGGCCACCGCGCTCGCACCATCAACATGACGGGGCAGGCTTGCCAACAGCGCCGCCTCGCGCTCGATCGGGGCCATGACGAGCCAACGCCGTGGCCCGACATGGGCGACGCCGGCCCCGCCGTTCTGTGCCCAGCTCTTAGGTATGGACGGTGGCACGAGGCCGGCCCGCCCCAGCAACGCGCGCGCGGCATCCGGCGTGCCCCGCACGTCGACGAGGCACTGTATCGGCAACTGGTCCACGATCGCGTCGTAACTCATCTCAGCTCCTCAACCGCAGCCCATCGGGGTCGTAAAAGCACGGGCTGGTGACCGTCACGGCAATGACCTCGTCCTTGACGCGCACATGGGCGGTCTCGCCGATACGCGCGCGACCGTTGAGCAGCAGGCCCAGCGCAACCACCCGACGCTGCGCAACGCTGCGCACACAGGCGGTGACCAGCCCCTCCGTGCGCTCCATCCGTCCACCGGGAGTCAGCGGTGCTGCCTCCGGCAAAAGGTGGTCAGGGTCGTGCGGGAGCAATCCCACCAATTCACGCCGCCTGTGGCCGGTGGAACGACGGATCTCCATCGCGCGCTTTCCAATGAACTCTTGTTTCGTTTTCGACACGATCCAGCCCATACCGAGGTCATACGGATCGGCCGTTCCGTCGGCCTCGTGCGCAAGGGAAAGAAAGCCCTTCTCGACGCGCAGCACATGATTGGCTTCGGACCCGACCGGTACAATGCGGTGACGGCTGCCGGCCTCCATGACCCTTTCCCAGAGCGCCAGGCCGTGGCGGCGCGCGACGTTGATCTCAAAGCTCAGCTCGCCGGTAAAGCTGACGCGCGCGATCCGCGCAGGCAGGCCCGCGACCGTCGCGTCGCGCAGGGACATGAAGGGAAACGCGGCGTTGCAGATGTCGATGTCCGGATCAAGGTCGGCGAGCAGCTCTCGCGCCGCCGGACCGCAGATCGTAGCGTTGCACCATTGCGAAGTGACGGGCGTGAGCGTGACGTCCCAGTCGGGCCGCTCGCACTGTAGGAACTCCTCGAGGCGCCGGTAGACCGCCTCGGCGTTCGCCGTGGAGGTAGACATCATGTAGTGGTTGTCGCCGAGGCGAAACGTCACGCCGTCATCCGCGATCAGTCCGTCATCCGTCATCATGATGCCGTAACGGCCGCCGCCCGCCCGTAGCGAGGCGAAGCCGTTGGTGTAGGCCATCTCGATGAGCGCGAGCGCGTCCCGCCCCCAAATCTCGATCTTGCCGAGCGGCGAGCCGTCATAGACGCCGACGGCCTCACGCACCGCGCGGCTCTCCCGTTCGACGGCCCTATCCAGGCTTTCCCCGGGCAATGGATAGTAGCCAGGGCGGCGCCACCGCGCGCCGGCTTCGTACATCACCGCGCCGTGGCGCACATGCCAGGGCGTCACCGGGGTGTGGCGATAGGGCAGGAGAGCGGTACCCTCGCGCGGCCCCGCGATAGCGCCAAACTCGATCGGCTCGTAGGGCGAGCGGTAGGTGGTCGTTCCGATGGCCGCGGGCGTCGTGCCGACGCGTCCGGCCAGGATGCCAATGACGTTCATGTTGCCGGTCTTGCCCTGGTCGACGCCCATCCCCGCCGTCGTGTAGCGCTTGACGTGCTCGACCGCGCCATAGCCCTCGCGCACGGCAAGGATGATGTCGGCCGCAGTGACGTCGTTCTGCAGGTCGACGAAGGCGCGTGTGGATGCCGCGCAGGCATCCACGCACCACAGCGGCTCGACGGCGTAGGCGGGCGCGGGCCCGGCTTGCGGCACCGCGACCTCCCCGCCCGCGTGGCCGCATTCGCGCGCCGCGCGGCGCCCGGCCTCGGCGCCGCTCGCGAGCACCGCCTGGAGGTCGAACAGCCCGAGAGCGGAACCGGCGCAGAACGTCGTGGCGGGTCCCGTATCAGGCACCATAGCGGCGGTGCCCTCGTCGTACCGCAGGCGCCCACGCGCCTGGGAGAAGAGGTGCACGCTCGGTGTCCAGCCGCCCGAGAGGCACAGCAGGTCGCATGCGATACGACGCGCGCCCCTCCCCTGCCGCGGCGCCACGGTGACGCCGCGCAGCCGGCGGCTTCCATGTGCATGGGTTACCACATGCCCGGCCAGTACCTCGATGCCCGCTGCGACGGCAAGCGAGGCCGCATCCGGCTGTTCCCGGCTGTCCACGATCGCGGCGACCTCGATCCCCGCGGCCGCAAGGTCGCGGGCCGTCGCGTAGGCGCTGGCGTTGTTCGTGAAAACGAGCGCGCGCCGCCCGGGCCGCACCGCGTGGCGATGCAGGTAGCTGCGCGCCGCCGACGCCAGCATGACACCAGGGCGATCGTTGTCCTCGAAGACCAGCATCCGCTCGATTGCGCCAGCGGCGATGACGATGCGCCGCGCCCTCATCTGCCAGGTCCGCTGGCGAAGCTCGGGCAGCGGCGGATCACGCTCCGTGATCACGACCAGCCCATGCTCGCGATGTGCCCAGACCGTTGCGCCCGCAAGACGGGTGACGTTGCCCATCGCATCCAGCCGCGCGGCCAGGTCGCGCGCCCAGGCAGCCGCGGTCACACCGCCAACCGAGACATCGCCGTGGTTCAGCGAGCCACCCGGAAGCCGATCGGCGTCCACCAGCACGACCCGCGCGCCAGCCTCGGCCGCGGCCCAGGCCGCCATCAGCCCGGCCGGTCCTGCGCCGACCACGAGCACGTCGCAATGTCCGTGGCGGATCTCGCTCGCCTGGTTCGGTGCGGCATGTGCGGGGACGCGCGCCAGGCCCGCGGCGCGCCGGATCAGCGGCTCGAAAGCATGCCAACCCGGCCACATGAAGGTCTTGTAGTAGAACCCCGCTGGCAGGAGGCTCGCGAAGACTTGGCTGAAGGCGAAGATGTCGTGCGCCGGCGAGGGCCAGCAATTGACGGAGTGCGCATCCAACCCCTCTCGCAGCGGGATGGCGGTGGCAGGTAGGCCGACGGACCCGTCCTCACCCGCAAGTTGGACGATCGAGCCCGGATCCTCGATGCCGAAGCCTACGATGCCGCGGGGACGGTGGTACTTGAAGCTGCGTCCGGTGAGCACAACGCCATTCGCCAGCAGCGCAGAGGCCAGCGTGTCACCCGCGAAGCCGGTGAAAGCTTTGCCATCGAACCGGAACGACAGGGGCTTCGACCGGTCGATCAGGCCACCGGAGGCGAGGCGTGCCTCAGTCATGCTCATGGCGTGCCCCGCGTGTGGCGTGTATGGCGTGCGTCAGCGTGTCGCGCTCGACGATGAGCCATTCGCCGCACCCATGCGAGTGCCACCATCGCTCGCGCACGACACCCTTCGGGTTGGGGGGTGCGGTGAGGTAGTCCACCCAGGCGTCGTCGGTCGCTGCGGCGAGGGTCATTCGCGGCGCGCGTGCCGGGCCGGCGCAAACGAACTCGCTTTCGTCACGTTCCCCGCAAAAAGGGCAGGAAAGAATCAACATGCCTGACTCTCAGCGCGATGAGGTTGTGCCGGTTTCGATCACGTAGTCGAGATGGCGAAAGCGCCCGAGGCCGAAACCTTCGATCAGGGGATGCGGCGCGTCGTTCGCGGCCAGCCAGGCAAGTGTCATGCCGCCGGCAGGCACCGCCTTGAAGCCACCCCACCAGCCGGCGGAAACGTAGAGGCCAGGAATATCGACCTTGCTGACGATGGGTGTCGCGTCATGCGCGAAATCGAGCGCGCCACCCCACTGGCGCAACAGCTTCAGACGCCGGAACGACGGGAACAGCTCCAGCAGAGCTGCCACCGTGTTCTCGAATACACCCTGCTTGATATCCTGGCGAAACGACTGGCCGACGTCGAGCGCGCCGCCGATGACGAGCTCTCCCTTGTCGGACTGGCTGACATAGACGCCAAGATCCGGGCAGTTCACCACAACATCGACCACTGGCTTGACGGGTTCGGAGACAAAGGCCGTCAGGTTGTAGGTCTGTAGTGGTAGGCGCAGTCCTACTGTCTCCGTCAATGTCGAGGTGTGACCGGAAACCGCAACGATCACCTTCCGCGCACTGACCGTGCCTCGGCTGGTCTCGACCCCGGCAATGGCGCCGCCGGGACCGCGCAACAGGGCCTTCACCTCCGTGTTCTGATGGATCTCGACGCCCAGATCGTCCGCGGCGCGTGCATACCCCCAGGCAACCGCGTCGTGGCGGCAGACGGCGGCCGTCGGATGCAGCATCGCGGCCATGATCGGCAGCCGGGATCCCGGTCCGCCACCAGTCAGGGCGGGCACGCGTCGCCGCAGTTCAGCGACACTCATGGGTTCGTAGACGGAACCATACAGATGCATCGCCAACATCCGCCGACGGATCTGACGGAGCACACCAGGGGTCATGATCACGTCGATCATGCCGCGCTGGGAAAACATGAGATTGAAGTTGAGCTCGCGCGTCAGACGCTCGTAGAGCGAGACTGACTTGACGAAAAAAGGAATGCTCTCGTCGCGCATATAGTTGGAGCGGATCGTGACGGTATTACGCGCAATGTTGCCGCCACCGAGCCAGCCCATGTCGAGCACCGCCACGTTGCTGATGCCGTGATGGCGGGCGAGGTAGTAGGCGGCGGCGAGCCCGTGCCCGCCGGCCCCGATGATGATGACGTCGTAAATCTGCCGCAGCGGGCGGTCGCGCCATGCCGGCTGCCAGCTTCGATGGCCGGTGGCGGCGTGCCGCAGCAGGTTGAAAAATGAATATCGCTGCATATCGGCGGAGGTCCTACGCGCGATCCATCGCAACGGTCATGGCGGGGGTGGGCGGTGTCAATGCGAGAGGATCTGACTGAGGAAAAGCTGGGCGCGCTCCGACTCCGGAGCGGAGAAGAATTTGGCTGGCGGCGCTGACTCGATGATTTCACCGCGATCCATGAAAATCATCCGGTCGGCCACGCGTCGGGCGAAAGCCATCTCGTGCGTGACGCAGATCATCGTCATTCCGGCGAGGGCCAGTTCTTCCATCACGCCGAGCACGCCCGAGATCATTTCCGGATCGAGGGCCGAGGTCGGCTCGTCAAACAGCATGAGCTTCGGCTGCATGCAAAGCGCCCGCGCAATCGCCACGCGCTGCTGCTGGCCCCCGGAAAGCTGCGGCGGGTATTTTGCGGCCTGGTCGGCGATGTGCACGCGCTCCAGGTAATGCATAGCGAGCGACTTCGCCTCCGCCCTACTCACGCCGCGATTACGAACCGGCCCCAACATCAGGTTCTGCAGCACGGTCATGTGGGGAAACAGGTTGAACTGCTGGAACACCATGCCGACGTCACGGCGCACCCGCTCGATGCGCTTGGTGTTGGCAGAAAGCGTGTGCCCAGCGACCCGGATCGTTCCTGCCTGGTGTTCCTCCAGCCGGTTGATGCAACGAATCATCGTGGATTTGCCAGAGCCCGACGGCCCACAAACCACCACCTTCTCACCCAGTTCGACCATCAGGTTGACATCGTGCAGCGCGCAGAAGTTGCCGTACCATTTGCCCACGCCTTCCATCGAGAGGATCGGGCCCTGCGTCTCATTGTCATCGCTCATCGGGGGAGGATCCTCTTCATCGGTGCGACCGCCGCGCCATGGACTCAAGTCGGCCGAAAACCACCGCGAAGGTGTAACAAATCGCAAAATACATCACTCCAACAATGATCCACGTCTCGAAAACGCGGGCTGTGGAGTTAGCGACCTCGTTACCCATATAGGTAAGTTCCTGAATTGAGATCAGAGAGACGATGGAGGAGTCCTTGATCAGGGTGATGAACTGGCCTGCGAGCGGGGGCAGGATCTTGCGCACGGCCTGGGGCAGGATGACGTCACGCTGGATATTGAAGCGTGAAAGCCCGATGGCGCGCGCGGCCTCCCATTGCCCCTTCGGCACCGATTGGATGCCGGCGCGCACGATCTCGGTGATGTAAGCCCCCTCGAACATGGCGAGACAGATCAATCCCGAGAGAAAATTCGTCAGGAGACCCGGAGGGCCGAACAAGGCGCGAAAGATGGCGTTATCTGTCCAGGGGACGTTCACAGTCCGACTATTTAATCCGATCAATGGAAACAACTGCGTTGAAACGAAAAAATAAAAAACAAATATAAATACAACAGCTGGAATATTTCGAATAAGTTCAACATAAACGCGGCTGATGATGCGCAGGGTTAAATTGGGGCTGGCGCGGCACGCGCCCATGATCAAACCGATGATGCAGGCCAGGACCGTGCCCCACCAGGCCAGACGCAGGGTGCTGAACAATCCCAACAGAAGGATATTGGCAAACCAATGGCCGGTCTTGTTGTCGCGGCGCACGATGAAACCAGCGACCCTGGACCAGTCCCAGTGATAGACGAGAACATCGTTGACCCGATATGCGGTGTAGACCGCAAATGCGAGCACAGCACCGAAAAGCAGCCAGTCCATAGCCGTCAACCGAATTCCGGTTGGACTGGCGGAGGGCGATGGCGGCGAGGATGCCTGATCGTTCATGGGTATCGGCGCATCGGAATGGCCGCGGTGGAAGCGCCGTGGTCGCGCCCACCCACCGCGGCCGGGCTTCCGACTGCTACTTGGTTGACATCATGTTCTGCCAACCCGCCTTGCTGTTGAACCAGAAGTCGTGTCGTTCCTTCAGCCAACCGTCGTGAGTGCGATAGATAATCCAATTATCGAAGTAATTGAGCGCATCGGCATCACCCTTGCGCAGGGCGAAGGCCTCGTCAGATGCCGAGAGATTATCGGCGAAGGACGGAACGAAAAGCTTATTCGGATAATCGTTTGCCCAGAAGCGCGGCGTCGGCGCACTCGCGATCATGCCATAAGCATTGCCGTTAATGACTTCCTGGTAGGCTTGTGCCTCGTTGTCGAACTGCCGCAGCGTCGCTTTGGGAAACATTTTCTGTGCCATTGGGCACGACAGGGTAGCGCGGCGGCACGCCATGGTCACGTTCGACGCGTTGAAATCCGAGAGCTTGGTGAACTTGCTGGCGAGCTCGGAGTTAGCCACAATTTGCTGACCGGATTGCGCATAGGGAATCGTGAAGTTAACCGTCAGGTTTCGCTGCGGCGTGATAGACATCCCAGCGATGATCACGTCGAACTTACCCGCCAGAAGTGCCGGAATGATGCCACTCCAGGCCGTCGGCACAAATCTGACCTTTACGCCCATATCCTTGGCGAGCTGTGTCGCCACGTCGACCTCAAACCCTATGAGCTTGCCGTCCTTGTCTCGCATGGCCCACGGAACGAAAGTAGATATTCCGACCGTCAGCGTTCCCTTCTGCTCGATCTTGTCAATTAGGTTCTGAGCCGAAGCCTTCGGCCCCAAACCGAACATCCCCAGCACCAAAGCGGCAATCGGGATCGCCTTCGCGATTTTGTTCCAGATCTGCATGATAACCTCGTTGCCCTGTTTTTATAAGTGATTGATGACGCTCCCGCAGCGTCGTCCTTTTTCAGAAACGCTACGCGGCTGCCCTGGAAGCGTCAAGGAAGGGGCAGCCGCGAGCGCATCGCGCGCATGGTTGTTCGGAACCGGGCGGCGATCGCTGCCCGCTCATGGTGACACCCGCCGGTAACCCGCTTCTCCCCGGCGCTCCAAACACCGTCGACCACGGCGCGGCCGCCGGCGAAAACCCACGCATCGAGGATTGTGTCCACATCGTGATTGGCGAAGCAGGGATGTTGGGCGTCCAGCGTGACGAGATCGGCCACCTGGCGAGGGGCAATCATGCCACAAGACCGCCCAAGCGCCTGCCTCCCACCCGCGAGAGCCTCAAGGTACAATGCGAGGCCTGTCGAGCTACCGGCCGGCGCGCAGACATTGCGAGCACGCAGCGCCAGACGCTGCGCGTATTCGAGAAGACGAAGCTCTTCGGCGGCACTGATCGTCACGTGGCTGTCTGTGCCGATGCCGAAGCGCCCGCCATCATCCAGGTAGGAGCGTGCTGGAAAGATCCCATCGCCAAGATTCGCCTCCGTGACCGGGCACAGACCGACGACGGCCCCAGAGCGCGCTATTGCAGTGACTTCCTCCCTGTCAACATGGGTCGCGTGCACCAGACACCACCGTTCGTCTACTGGAACGAGATCGAAGAGCAGTCGCGTTGGCCGCGCTCCTCGCCACGCCAGGCAATCGGCCACCTCCGTCGCCTGCTCGGCGACGTGGATGTGCACCGGATCCACGCCCGCAAGACTTACCAGGGCCGCGAGTTCGTCGGGCGTGACCGCGCGCAGGCTGTGCGGCGCGACGCCGATCCGCGCGAACGCCACATCAGCCATCGCAGCTTGGCCTGCCGCCGCGATACGGGCAAAGCCGTCCAGATTGTTGACAAAGCGCCGCTGCTCGGCGAGCGGTGGGGTCGCCCCGAAATTCGCGTGCGCGTAAAAAACCGGCAGCAAAGTGAGGCC
>JAGWQN010000063.1 GCA_028869995.1 Rhodospirillales bacterium | reverse complement strand
GTCCTCGATCTTTACCAACGACCTGCGCGAGGCCGAGACCTTCCTCTCCGCGGGCGGCTCCGATTGCGGCATCGCCAACGTCAATATCGGCCCGTCCGGCGCCGAGATCGGCGGGGCGTTCGGCGGCGAGAAGGAAACCGGCGGCGGCCGCGAGGCGGGCTCAGACGCGTGGAAGGCGTATATGCGGCGGGCCACCAACACCATCAACTACGGCCGCACCCTCCCGCTTGCCCAGGGCGTCAGGTTCGACGTGGCGTGACGCGAAGGGGAATGCGGCGCGGCAGGTAACGAATCTCGACATTCCAAGCCGTTCCAGGTCGCCTGTTCCTGGTCTAGATGCCTGTCCCGAGAACTCGGGATAGTCGGATGCGCCCCTTGCTCACCCTCTGCCTGGTGCCGGCCGTGTCGCCGGCATTCGCGCAGCAGCAGCCGGACGATATTTCCTTGGCGTTTCGAAACGATCTCCGGACACCGATCGTTCGGCGGTTCGTGATCCGTTCCGGTTGTGCCCACCGGGGCCGCTCACATGGCGGCGGGCGGTGCTGCACGCCCGGTGGCACCGGATTCGGCCGCGTCCGCCGGCTGCGCGCGCCCTGAACGATGGCACGCTATCTCGTCACCGGTGGCGCCGGCTTCATCGGTTCGCATCTCGTCGACGCCTTGCTGGCGTCCGGCCAACAGGTCGTGGTGCTCGACGACTTTTCGACCGGCAAGGAAGCCAACCTGCCGCCGGGAATCGCGCTGCGTCGCGGCGATGTCGCCGACCCGGCCACGGTGCGCCAGGCGATGGCCGGAACGGACGGCTGCTTCCACCTCGCGGCCATCGCCTCGGTTGCGCGCGGCAACGAGGATTGGCCGGGCACGCACCGCGTCAATGTGGGCGGAACGGTCGCGGTGCTGGACGCGGCGCGGGCGGCAGGGGGCGTGCCGGTCGTCTATGCCTCTTCGGCCGCGATCTATGGCGACACCGGGGAGGCCGTCGCGCATGAGGCGCTGCGGCCGGCGCCGCGCACTGCCTATGGGGCGGACAAGCTCGGCAGCGAACTGCATGCGGCGGTCGGCGCGCTGGTGCACGGCGTGCCCTCGATCGGGCTGCGGTTCTTCAACGTCTATGGGCCGCGCCAGGATCCGAGTTCCCCCTATTCGGGTGTCATCTCGATCTTTGCCCGCCGCGCCGCCGAGGGGCTCGGCGTTACGATCCACGGCGATGGCGAGCAGACCCGCGACTTCGTCTTCGTGGCCGATGTCGTCGCGCATCTGCTGGCGGCGATGCGGCGCGCGTCGAACCGGACGGGCGCCGACGTGTTCAACGTCTGCACCGGGCGCGCGACCTCGATCCTGCAACTCGCGACGTTGCTGGGCGCGTGCCCGGTCACGCATGCAGCGGCGCGGGCCGGCGACATCCGCCACTCGCGCGGCGATCCGCGCCGCGCCGCCGAGGCGCTGGGAGTCGCGGCGACGGTGGAACTGGCCGCGGGGCTGGCGCGGCTGCGTGCCGCGTCTTGATGACAGTTGGGTGACGCCGCGCTAGCAGGGTGGCCGGGGAGGCCCCATGCCAGCCTGGAATCGCGCGCTGTTCCTTCTCGTCAACGCTCCGCCTGGCGCGCCGGCAGCGGACATCCACATCGCGCGTTGGCTCGCCGCCAGCCCGCTCCTGGTGGCGCCACTCTTGCTGGTGGCGCTCTGGGTGTGGGGGAACCGTCGGGCGCGCGGCGGCCTGCTGGCGACCACGGCGGCCACGCTCCTGGGGCTCGGGATGAACCAGGTCCTCGGGGCACTCTATCCCGAACCACGTCCGTTCATGATCGGCCTGGGCCGGACGCTGCTGCACCATGCCCAGGATAATTCGTTTCCCAGCGATCATGCGACGCTGGTCTGGACCGTCGCCGTGGGGCTGATCGCCACCCGGGCCGCCCCGGGATGGGGCACCGCGATGGGACTTTATGGCGCCGGGGTCGCCTGGGCGCGCGTTTTCCTCGGCGTCCATTTTCCGCTCGACATGATCGGCAGCGCCGGGGTCGCGATCGTGGGAGCGGGCCTCGCGCAGCTGGCCCTGCGCTGGCCGGTGCCCTGGTTGCTGGGCCCGGTCGAGGCCATCTACGAGCGCAGCCTGTCGCTGCTGCGGCTACCCCGCTCGCTGGTGCCACGCGCGAGCCCGCCGGCCGACACGCCCTAGCGACACCGCGCCTGCGTGTTGGGGCCGGGGGAAGGCGCCGTTCGGTCAGTCGGCGGCGGCGGCGAGGCCGCGCGCCCGCGCGGCGACGGCGGCGCCGAAGGATTCGAAGATGCGCCGCGAAAGCTCGTCGCGGTCCCAGTCATATTCCGGATGCCACTGCACGCCGACGACGAAACCCGAGCTCGTCCCACGCACCGCCTCGATGGTCCCGTCCGGTGCCGTGGCCTCGGCCAACAGGCCATCGGCCAGACGATCGATGCCCTGGTTGTGCAGCGAGTTCACCAGAATCGACGAGGACTGAGCCAGGCGGTGCAGCCAGCCGCCAGGCGTTACGCTAACGGTGTGGGCCTTGCCGGTGCGCAGCCTGCCATTGCCCGCCATCGGGGTGGCATGATCCATGCGGTCCGGCAGATCCTGCAGGCGCTGGTGCAGCGAGCCGCCGAGCGCCACGTTGAGCTCTTGCAGTCCGCGGCAGATGGCGAGGATGGGCAGGCCGGCGGCAACGGCCGCGCGGATGAGCGGCAGCGTCGCCCCGTCGCGCTCGTGATCCTCCGGCACGCCCTCCGGATGCGGCTTGCCGCCATAGCGCGCGGGTTCCACGTTGCTGCGGCTGCCGGTCAGGATGAGCCCGTCAAGCCGGGCTGCGATGCCGGCACTGTCGGAGCGCTCGCCATTCGCGGGGATCAGCACCGGGATGCCGCCGACCACGAAGTCGGTGGCCCGGACATAGGTGTCCGAGGCGGCATGGTTCGGCATGCCGAAAGTCCCGAACAACTTGACACAGCAGGAGATCCCGATCAGCGGCTTCATGGCGGCCCGGACAAAAACCAAGATCTCCAATATCGTCCGGTTCCGCGGCAAAATGAAGACAGGATGGCTGCGATGCGGCCGGCGCATGACCGATACACGGCCGAACGGCGATTGCAGGCAACGCGTGGTGCGGTGAAACTGCGCCGATGACCGAAATGCTCGACGCGCGGCTGGACCGCGCCCTCGCCGCCCTTCCGCGCAACTATGCCGGGCCGGGCGGCGCCGTCGCCGTGCTGCGGGAAGGCGCGGTGCTGGCGCGCCATGCCTGGGGCTGGGCGAACGCCGAGCGGCGCGTGCCCTTCACGCCGAAATCGCTGTTCCGCATGTGCTCGATCACCAAGCAATTCACCTGCGCCTCGGTGCTGGCGGCGCTGGCGGATCCGCGCGAGCTCGACGCGGCGATCGCAGCGCGACTGCCCCGGCTTGCGGGACCCAAGCCCAACGCGCTGCAACTCGCGCACAACCAGTCCGGCCTGCGCGACTACTGGGCGGTGGCGATGCTGCACGGCTCACCGGCGGAGGCGCCGTTCGGCGACGCCGAAGCGGCCATGGTGATCGGCGGGGCACGCAGTCTCCAGTTCGCGCCGGGAACCCGCTCGTCCTATGTGAACCAGAATTTCCGCCTGCTCGGCGATGTGCTGGCGGAGCGAACCGGGCGCAGCCTGGCCGAGCACCTGCGGTCCATCTTCGAGCGCGCCGGCATGGCCAGCGCCATCCTCGCCGCAGACACGCGCGCGCTGCCGGACGGCACCGAGGGCTATGAGGAGATGAACCAGGGCGGCCACCGCGTCGCCGTGAACCGGCTCATCTGGACCGGGGACGCGGGGCTCGGCGCGTCGCTCGACGACATGATCGCGTGGGAAAAACATATCGACGCGACGCGCGACGATGCGTCCTCGCTCTACCAGCGCCTTGCGGCGCCGGTCACGTTCGCCGATGGCCGGGTGGCGCCATACGGGTTCGGGCTGGCACGCGAGGAGGCCCTGGGCCGGCCAGCGACGGGACATGGCGGCGGGCTGCGCGGCTGGAGCAGCCACCGCCTCTACCTGCCCCGGGAGCGGATCAGCGTGGTGGTGATGCTGAACCACATCGGCGACGCCCGGGCGGCCGCCATCGATGTCCTGGCAGCCGTCTTGGGCGAAGCCCGGCCCAAGCCCGACGCGTCGCTGCCCCCGCCGGCCTGGCTCGGCGCCTACGTCGAGCCGGAAACCGGCATCGTGGCCCGGATCGAGGCCGGCGAGCCGGGGCGGGTCAAGCTGCACTTCGCCTCGTGGCGGCCGGAGATTCTCGATCTCAAGGCCGATGGCAGCGCCGGCGGCGGCGCGCGCGCGAGCCGCCTGGTCCCGGTGCCGCAGGGGCTGCGCCTGGAGCGGCCGGCCGACAACCTGTTCTCCACCCTGGTCCCCGTGCGGCCGGCGGCGGCGGGAGCGCCGACGGACTTCGCCGGCCGCTATCGCTGCGCCGAACTGGATGCCGAGCTTAGCGTCGTCGATGCCGGCGTGCCCTACGCCGCCTTTTCCGGCTGCCTGGGCCAGGGACGCATGGAGCTGCTGGAACCGCTCGGCGACGATCTCTGGGCCATGCCCTGTCCGCGCGCGCTCGACCACTCCCCGCCCGGCGACTGGACGCTCGCGGTGCGGCGCGACGGCGCGGGGCGCGCGGTCGGGGTCACGCTCGGCTGCTGGCTGGCACGCGGTCTCGACTACCAGCGCTGCTAAAGCCCGACCTGACTGGCACCGATCATCGGATCGGATGCCGCGCACGAACAAGACCGGGTTGGGAGCTGCGTGGCTGCGCGCGGGGAAGACCCGGCCGGGCCGGATCGAAGTAACCGGCATCCAGAGCAACCTCCGTCTTGGCTGAGCCTGCCCGGCCCAGCCAAGACGGAGATAAGCTGCTGTGAATTATGGGTTTTTTAGAACAAGAAATTCGATCAGATGATCCCATCTGATCGGATATTGCTCTACCGGTTGTTGGGGATCTGCCCCTTCTGCATCCGCGGATCCTTGAAGGCGAAGAGCGCCGGGTCGAACGTGCCGCCGATCTCAATATTGAACAGCGACACCCGTGTCTCGTTGCCCTGCGGGTCCACCACCGACCATTGCCGCAGTGTCAGCGGATCGGTGGCGAAGATGAGGGTCAGGGAACCCTGGCTCGGGCTCGCGGTGCGCACAAGGGTAATGTCGATCTCCCCCGGCTGCTGGCGGACCCTGGTCACCGTGACGTCGCCCGTGAGCGTGATGTGGGGCGCGAGCAGAATGCCCAGCGGCGTGTCGGAGAGGCGAAAAGCCGAGGTCTGCGGCAGGGATTTGTCCACGTAGAGCAGCCAGCCCCGCCCCGCCTGCAGCAGCAGAGGGCTCGGTGGATCGTACTGGAACCGCATCTCCCCCGGGCGCTGCAGCCAGGCGGTGCCGTTGGCGGTGTTGCCGTTGGGAGCGATCTGCAGGAACCGCGCCTTCATCGTGTGGATCGCGTCGAGATAGGCGGCAATCCGGGCGACCACCTGCCGGTCGGCCGCCGACAGCGGCGGCGCCGGCGAAGCAGCCGCCAGCAGCGGCATGGCCAGCAGAGGAAGAGCGAGGACATTGCGACGGTGCATGGCGTGCATGTGGGCCGAAACCGCCGCCGAGGAAAGACGCCGCTGCCCGGCGCCGCGGGGATGGGCGATTTGTAAGCCGCCGTTAGCCGAGGCGCCGGAGCGCGGAGCAGGGTGGAGCGCGGCGCGGTTTCGTGCTGGAAACCCGGCGTGGCAAGGGAGCACGCGATGCGCATCGCAATGATCGGCGGCGGCTATGTGGGACTGGTGTCGGGGGCGTGCTTCGCGGCCTTCGGCCATGACGTCGCTATCGTCGAGGCGGACGCAGGCAAGCTTGCGGCGCTGAAGGCGCGGCGGATGCCCATCTATGAGCCGGGCCTGGCCGAGTTGGTCGCCGAGCACGACCGCCGGCTGCGCTTCACGGCTTCGCTGACCGAGGCCGTGGCGGGGGCGGAGGCGGTGTTCATCGCGGTCGGAACACCGACCCGGCGCGGCGACGGGCATGCCGATCTCTCGTATGTGCTTGCGGCGGCGGAGCAGGTGGCGAAGGCGCTGACGGCACCCGCGGTGATCGTCACCAAATCAACGGTCCCGGTCGGCACCGGGCGGCGGATCGCGCGGATCGTGGCGGAGGCCCGGCCCGACCTGGCGATCGATGTCGCCTCCAACCCGGAGTTCCTGCGCGAAGGCAGTGCCATCGCCGATTTCATGCGCCCCGACCGTGTCGTGGTGGGCTGCGAGGGGGCGCGCGCCAGGGAGGTGCTCGCCCGCGTCTACGAGGCCGTCTCCGCGCCGCCGCTCTGCGCCCCGGTGCTGTTCACGCGGCTGGAGACCGCCGAGCTGATCAAATATGCCGCCAACGCCTTCCTGGCCATGAAGGTGACGTTCATCAACGAGATGGCCGACCTCGCCGAGCGCGTCGGCGCCGATGTGGGCGAGATCGCGCACGGGATCGGGCTCGATGCGCGGATCGGACCGCGCTTCCTGCAGGCGGGGCCCGGGTTCGGCGGCAGCTGCTTTCCCAAGGACACGCTGGCGCTGGTGCGCATCGCCCAGGAGGCCGGCGCGCCGACGAGGCTGATCGAGACCGTCGTTGCGGTGAACGACGCGCGCAAGGCAGCCAACGCGGCGCGCGTCATCGCGGCGATGGGCGGAGACGTGCGCGGGAAGACGATCGCCGTGTGGGGGCTGACTTTCAAGTCGGAGACCGACGATATGCGCGACAGTCCCGCCATTCCGCTGGTGGCACGCCTGGAAGGCGACGGCGCGCGCATGCGCGTGTTCGATCCCCAGGGAATGGAGCAGGCCCGGCCGCTGCTGCCCGGCCGGATCGACTGGTGCGACGACGCGCTGGCAGCGGCCACGGGCGCGGACGCGCTGGTGATCGTCACCGAATGGAAACAATTTCGCGACGTCGCCCCGGCGGCGCTGCTGAGCGCGATGGCAGGTCGCGTGGTGGTGGATCTGCGCAATCTGCTGGACGAAGACGCGCTGCTTGCAGCAGGGTTCGCCGTGAGCGGCGTCGGCAAGGGATCGCCACGCGTTCCGGCCCCGTAAGAACTTACGAAAACCTTGCCGCCGTGATTCGGAAAATTCGTGCCAATCCTTGATCTCGCTCAATTCGATCAGGCGCCCTTAGAGGCATAGGGGCGGCGTTGATGTTTGGCCCATGAGGAGAAGAAGCATGACCATCAATCATTCATGGCTGGCCCCTGCCAGCCGCCGCCGTTTCCTCCAGCTTTCCGGCGGCGGCCTCGCGATCGCCGCGATGAGCCTGGCGCTGGATCCCGCAGCGGAAGCCGCCGGACCGATCAAAGTCGAGATGAAGGTCGTGACCGGCAAGATGATCGGGCGTCCCGGCTGGCCGCAGTTCGAACCGGGCGATCTCACGCTTCCCTCCGGCCGCCTCGTCGAGGTGACGGTGCGCTGCTACGACGACGGCAATGCCCAGATCCCCGGCGGCTACAACAAGGTCTCCGGCACGGTCGGCAACACCATGCGGCTGATCAAGGGCACGCCGAAGACGATTGCCGCCAATGCCGGGACGGTGTTGCACGAGATCCCGGTGAAGGATGTCGCGCATACCTTTACCGTGAACGGCGAGCATTTCTTCATGAACGTGCCGATGCCCGTCAGCTCGACCGTCATCTACCAGTTCAAGACGCCCAAGGCCGGCAAGTATGCGTGGCAGTGCATGGCCGCCTGCGGCACCGGCGCCGGCGGCTGGGCCGGACCGATGATGACGGACAGCTGGATGCAGGGCTTCCTCACCATCACCTGATCCACGACGACCGGACGCCGAGACAGCGGACGCCGCCCCTGGCGGCGTCCGTTTTGCTGTCCGGGGGCCGGCACGGCGCGCGGGGATCAGACCCTGTCGGCGGCGAGCAGATGCTCGAGATCGCGCGCAATCCCCTGGAGATCGACTTTCGGCTCCGCCAGCCCGGCGATCGAGAAGGCGGGCACCCCCTCACGGTTGAACACATAGGTCAGCAGCGTGTGCGTGACCGCGTATTTCAGGGGATCGGGCGAGGGATGCACGCTGTATCTGGCTCCCATGCGTTTCGCGAGAGCAGCGAGCTCCGCCTCGCTGCCACGCAGGCCGATAATGTTGGGAGTGCCGAAATTGTGGGTGTAGCCGCGCAGCACCGCGAGGGTGTCGCGCGCGGGATCGACCGTGACGAAGAGGAACCGCAGGGACGCGGCCTTCGGTCCGAGCCGCTCGATGATCCGGGCTGCGTTGTTCAGGGTCAACGGACACTCATCGGGACAGTTCGTGTACCCGAAGAACAGCATGACGACCTTGCCGCGAAAATCGGCGGCGGTGACCGTCTTCGCGGTCTCGGCATCGGTCATCGTGAAGCGCAGGGATCCGAAGCCGAAGCCGGGCGGTGGCACCAGATCCGGCGGCGCCAGCGTCCATGGGGCACTGAATCCCGCCAGAACCAGGCCGGACGCGCCCACGCCCAGCCCGCGCGCGAAGGCGCGGCGTGCCATGCCAGGCGTGCCCGCGGCGATGATGCCTCGCTGCCCTTGCGCACCCCGCTTCATGACGACTCCTTCCAGCCCGTTGTCAGCCCTCCGGGAGACCGGCCAACGGCGCCCTGGAGCGACATCGCGGTGGATGAAAACGCCCGCCGCGTCAACGGGGCGGGAGAATCCTTGCGGCCGCCGCGGCGGCCGCGTATATGGACGTCAGATCTTCCATGGGATTTTGGGGGGTGGCCTTCGCGGGCCGCCTTTTTTGTTTTGGACGAGCTGCTCGGTCAGCAAACAGGACTGGAGGCGCGGATCGCAGCCCTCGTGGCGCCGGCGCTGGATGGCATGGGCTATGCGCTGGTGCGCGTCGCCGTGCTCGGACGTGAACGGCCGACGGTGCAGATCATGGCCGAAAAGAGCGGCGGCGAGGCGATCGGCATCGGCGATTGCGAGGCGATCAGCGGCGCGCTCGGAGCGGTGCTCGACGTCGCCAACCCGATCCCCGGCACCTGGACGCTGGAGGTCAGCTCCGCCGGGATCGACCGGCCACTGACACGCCGGCGGGACTGGGAGCGCTTCGCCGGCCACCTGACGCGCGTGGAACTCGCCGAGCCGGTCGATGGACGCAAGCGGGTCACCGCGACCATCCTCGGCACCGAGGCCGAAGCGGCGATCCTGCGCCTCGAGAACGGCGACCGCCTGGCCATCCCCTTCGCCGCGATCCGGCGCGCACGCCTGGTCCTGACCGACGCCCTGATCGCCGCGACGACGCCCGATACGCCCACGCACTGAAACGTCCCCGTCAACGCAACCGGCTCCCGACCAGCAGCCAACGACGAACCCCCGAGGAATTCATGTCCGGCAGCCTCACCGATAACGCCGTCTCCCGCCCCGAACTGCTCAACGTTGCCGACGCCGTCGCGCGCGAGAAGGCGATCGAGCGCGACGACGTGCTCGCCGTCATCGAAAGCGCGATCCAGAAGGCGGGACGGGCCAAATATGGCCACGAAAAGGACATCCGGGCGACCATCGACCGCAAGACCGGCGATGTGCGCCTGTCGCGCTGGACCGAGATCGTCGAGACGGTGGAAAACGAAGAGACGCAGATCCCCGTGGCGATCGCGCGCAAATTCGCGCCCGACAAGAACATCGGCGACTACATCGTCGATCCGCTGCCGCCGATCGATTTCGGCCGCATCGCCGCCCAGGTTTCCAAGCAGGTGCTGGTGCAGGGCGTGCGCGAACTGGAGCGCAGACGCCAGTACGAGGAGTTCAAGGATCGCGTCGGCGAGATCGTCAACGGCGTGGTCAAGCGCACCGAGTACGGCAACCTGATGGTGGAGATCGGCCGCGCGGAGGCGCTGCTGCGGCGTGACGAACTGATCGGGCGCGAGAATTTCCGCAACGGCGACCGCGTGCGCGCCTATATCTACGACGTCCGCGAGGAAACGCGCGGCCCGCAGATCTTCCTCTCGCGCACGCAT
>JAGWQN010000062.1 GCA_028869995.1 Rhodospirillales bacterium | reverse complement strand
CGCCGGCGCCGCGCGGCGTGCCGCAGATCGAGGTGACCTTCGATATCGACGCCAATGGCATCGTCTCGGTCTCGGCGAAGGACAAGGCGACCGGCAAGGAGCAGCAGATCCGCATCCAGGCGTCGGGCGGCCTTTCGGAGAACGACATCCAGGCGATGGTGCGCGAGGCGGAGGCCAATGCCGAGGCCGACAAGGCCCGGCGCGAGCAGGTCGAGACGCGCAACCAGGCCGACGCGATGGTCCATCAGGTCGAGAAGAACCTGAAGGAGCACGGCGACAAGCTCGGCGCCCAGGACAAGGGCGAGGCGGAGGCGGCGGTTGCCGCGGTTCGCTCGGCGATGGAAGGCAGCGACACCGAAGCCCTGAAGGCGGCGACGGACCGGCTTTCCCAGGCGGCGATGAAGATCGGCGAGACGCTCTACAAGGCCGAGCAGGCGGCCGGTGCTGCCGGCGCGGCGGGCGGCGGCAAGCCCGCGGATGACAAGGTCGTGGACGCGGATTTCGAGGACGTCGATCCGAACAAGAAGTCGGCCTGAGGCCCGGGCGCTTCCCGGGACCCTGCCGGGGCCTAGACCCCGGGCCCCGGCGCCGGGGCCCGGGGCGGACGCCCGCAGCGGACCCCGGCGGCGCCCTGTTCTTGCCTGGAGTTTCTGATGGCCAAAGCCGATTTCTATACCGTTCTTGGTGTGTCGAAGGGCGCCAGCGCCGATGAGCTGAAGCGCGCCTACCGCAAGCTGGCGATGCAGTACCACCCGGACCGCAACCCGGGCGACAAGGCGGCGGAGGCCAAGTTCAAGGAGCTGAACGAAGCCTACGACGTGCTGAAGGACGACCAGAAGCGCGCCGCCTACGACCGCTTCGGCCACGCGGCGTTCGAGCAGGGCGGTCCCGGCGGCTTCGACATGGGCGGCATGGGCGCTGGCGGCCTCGGCGACATCTTCGACCAGATGTTCGGCGATTTCATGGGCCGCGGGCGTCAGCGCGGTCCGCGCAGCGGGGCGGACATCCGTGCCGATGTGGAGATCGACCTGCAGGAAGCCTTCGCCGGAGCCAAGCGCACCATTCGCGTGCAGACGCGCGTCGCGTGCGAGGCATGCAGCGGCACCGGCTCGGAGAACAAGGAGCGCGGCTCGGAGGTCTGCTCGACCTGCGGCGGGCATGGGCGGATCCGCGCGCAGCAGGGTTTCTTCCTCGTCGAGCGCACCTGCGCCACCTGCGGCGGGTCGGGACGCGTCGTTCGCAATCCCTGCCGGATCTGCCGGGGCGCCGGCACGGTCGGGCGTGAGCGCAGCCTGCAGGTCAGCATCCCCGCGGGGCTCGAGGACGGGATGCGTATCCGCCTGGCGGGCGAGGGCGAGGCGGGCGGGCCCGGTGCCGTGCCCGGCGACCTCTATGTGCACGTGGCGATCCGCCCGCACCCGCTGTTCCAGCGCGACGGGGCGCACATCCACTGCCGCGTGCCGCTACGCATGACGCAGGCCGCGCTGGGTGGCGACGTGGACGTGCCGACCATCGACGGCAGCGTCGCCAAGGTGAAGATCGCGCCCGGCGTGCAGACCGGCGATCAGCAGCGCCTGCGCGGCAAGGGGTTCTCGGTGCTCAACAGCGCCGCACGCGGCGACATGTTCATCCACCTGCAGGTGGAGACGCCGCAGCATCTGACGCGCCGCCAGCGCGAACTGCTGGAGCAGTTCGACGCGGAGGGTGCCAGGAATGCCAAGCACAGCCCGCAATCCGAAGGCTTCTTCGCCAAGGTTCGCGAGTTCTTCGAGGGCGAGAAGGGCTAGCCAGGCTCCCACGCCGCCACCCTGGGCGGGGCCCTTGCCGGCCGCCCGCCCGCCGCGCAGTGTCATCGGATGGACAAGGGCATCGGTATCTCCGGCATCGCCGGGCGCATGGGCAGCCTGGTGGCGCAGGAAGTGACGGCGGCGGGTCTCAGGCTGGCCGGTGGCATCGACCGCGAGCCGGGCGAGGGACGCCTGCCGGATATCGCGGCGCTTGCCGCGGCGAGCGACGTGGTGGTGGATTTTTCTCACGCCTCGGCGGCCGCGGCCAACGCACGCGCTGTCGCGGCGGCCGGTTGCGCCTATGTGATCGGGACCACGGGTCTGTCGCCTGCCGACGAGCGGGTGCTGGCCGAAGCGGCGCGGCGCGTGCCCATCGTCTACGCGGCCAATTTCTCGCCGGGCGTCAACTTGGTGCTGGCCCTCGCCGAACGCATGGCGGCGGCGCTGCCGGCCGAGGTCTACGACGCCGAGATCCTGGAGATGCATCACCGCCAGAAGGTGGACGCCCCGTCCGGCACGGCGGTCGCGCTGGGCCGGGCCGTGGCCCATGGGCGTGGCCATCCCCTCGAGGGCCACATGGAGAGCGGGCGCGACGGACACACCGGCGCCCGGGCCCCCGGCGCCATCGGGTTCGCGGCGCTGCGCGGCGGCCAGGTGGTGGGTGAGCACACCCTGCTCTTCGCTTCGGCGACGGAGCACATCGCACTCACGCACCGTGCTTTCGACCGGCGCGCCTTCGCCACCGGCGCGGTCCGCGCGGCGCGCTGGGTCCATGGACGCAAGCCCGGCCTTTACGGCATGGCCGACGTGCTCGGAATTGCGCCTGGCTCCTGACCCGCCCATCCTTGACCCAAGGGGGGGTTTCCGCCATTGACCCCGCGGTTTCCAACCCCGGGCGACGGACAGCAATGCGCAACAAGGGCGAATATCTCTTCACTTCGGAATCGGTTTCCGAGGGCCATCCCGACAAGGTCGCCGACCGCATCAGCGACACCGTGCTCGACACGTTCCTCGCCGCCGATCCCTACTCGCGGGTAGCCTGCGAGACGCTGGTTACCACCAACCGGATCGTCCTGGCCGGCGAGACCCGCGGGCCGGATACCGTGACACCGGAGCTTCTCACGCATCTCGCGCGCATGGCCGTGCGCGACATCGGCTATGATCAGGACGGTTTCTCCTGGCGCAAGGCCGAGGTGGCGGTGCATCTGCATGCCCAGTCGCAGGATATCGCCCAGGGCGTCGATTCCGCCGGCAACAAGGATGAGGGCGCGGGCGACCAGGGCATCATGTTCGGCTATGCCTGCACCGAGACGCCGTCGCTGATGCCGGCTCCGCTTTACTACGCGCACCTGATCCTGCGCCGGATGAGCGAGCGGCGCCGCAACAACGACGTCGCGGTGCGCGGCCTCCTGCCCGACTCCAAGAGCCAGGTGACGCTGCGCTATGTCGACGGCAAGCCCGTGGGTG